>JACPAN010000014.1 GCA_016180815.1 Elusimicrobiota bacterium | reverse complement strand
TCGGTTTCTAAAAGAGCCCGGTATTGTTTCTGAAATTGCGAACTGCCAAGTTCTTCATTGAGGCATTCGCGTATTTTTTCTTTTGAGGCGTTTTTCTGCATAGTCCCGTCCTTGCGGCCGGGACGTCTTGCGCCTCAAAAGGCCGACTATTTGGGCGTCTAGCGCCTCGTGGATTTTTAGGCTTTGGTTACAATCTCGCTCCTTTCAACAAAGAATCTGTTTGGCGTGTGGCATTTACGGCAAGAGACGCGCATCACGGATCCTGGCTCAGCCACGATGGAGAGCTCCTTGTAGCAGATGATCATCTCTCCATTCTGCTCAATGGCCAGCAAGGTATTGCATTGGATGCAGCGCTTTTCCCGTTTCATTGCTTTTGCCTTTATTCTTCAAAGCCCTTTCTATTTAAGAAGCTCTACTAAAACCTCTACTCTTAAATGCCGTTTTTTGCGAAAAAATGAACAGCTTGCCTGGGAAAACAAAAAGGGCTGCCAAGACCGCCCTTAATAATTAAAGGCAGGCCCAGGCAGCCCCTGGTCGTTCCAGCGTTGCTGGCCTAAATATTAATCGTTGCCGTTGGCAACAGGTTTCGCGTTGTACACCGCGGGTCGTTCCCGCAGTAAAAATCTTTTAAGCTCTTCGTCTCCCTTCATGGAGCGGTTGAAATTGACCCGGACCGGTTTGCCCTGGAAGGCGATCTCCACCTTGCCAAAATAACCTATGCCCTCAAGGTGTTCAAAGACTTCCCGGATTGTGTCCCAGGAAATGGGCGCTTCCGTCTTTGCTTGGAGTTTCACGGCTTGACGTCCTTGATGACTTTGATGACTTTTCCAATGATGCCTTTGACCCTCTGATCGTCGGCTTTAAGAGGAATAAAATATGACTGCGCCTGAGGATTTTCCGCCTTAAGGAGCACCCCGCCGTCCTGCGGTATGAAACGCTTTAGAGTAACCTCTCCGTCCTTTAGAGCAATGACCAAATTTCGCGGATCCGCAAATTGTTGGCGCTTGGCCACCACCATATCACCATCCTCAATGCCCGCGCCCGTCATGCTGATGCCCCTGACTTTCATGGCAAAGCAGTCCCGCCCACTGCCCTTAAGCAGGTAGCGGTCAATGAAAAGGGTTTTTTCCACTTCCTCGGAAAGCTCTTGCGTTGGACCCGCGGGCAGAAAGCCGCTCAAAAGGGGAACTGGTATCAAAGAGCCCGGCGTTGGCGATGCGTATCCGGTTGGCGTGAGGCCGCGCGCGCGCCATTTTTCCCGAGCAAGGCATCCCTTGCGGATAAGCGCGCGTACATGCAGGGCAACCGTGGCCAGAGAGCGAAGGCGGAACCTTTTGGCGATTTCCCGATAACTCGGGGCAACGCCTTTCTCTTCAATCTTTTGGACGATATAATCCAGAACCTCTTTTTGTTTTTTCGTCAGCGCTTCCATGATATTATTAGACGATAGCAAACTTAGTTCGTTATAGTCAAATCAGCCGATCCTTTTTCGGCATTACCATCCGCCGCGAACATATTGGTTGAAAAAGAATACCAATTGCGGTTGATAATCTTATTAACAGTAACTGCATACAATCCATAAAAAATTTTATAGGGCTACGCCGCTCGCTTCTACCGTTTTATCTGCCTCCTCATTTTTCTCCTTGCCCTTTTTCAGGAACAATTCTTCCTCCAGGTTGATGATCCCTCCGGTGATCAGTTTTTCCAATTCCTCTTTGCTGCCCCGCATACGCCCCAAGATCTCCTTTTCCAGAGAGGTGAGGCGCTCCCTCTGTTCCTGGGTGAAATCAGGACCGTCCGTTGTGTGGTCGCATTTGGATGTTTCATTTTTTTCGTACTCCAAAAATTCCTGTAAGAGATCGCAGAGCAAAGAAATGGGGTGTTCAAAAATTGTTTCCCCGTCATCTTGTGCGCCAACGCCTATCATATCGCCTAGACTCTCCGTATTTCTGACGATGCGCCGCACCTCGCTTAAGAGAAAATCGAATTTTCTGTTTAGAATCTCAATGATTCTCAGATAGTCAAAAATAAGGTGCTTGTTGTAATAGGCTTCGCGGCCGAAATGCTTGGGAGAGGGTATCAGTCCGCAGGAGGAATACCACTGGATAGTCCGCTTGGTCAGCCGGCCGCCAAGGGGCCTGGGCTGTTGGGCCCATTCATAAATCTTGGATATATGGATGGCCCATTCGGGGAGTTGGCCGTCGGTGTCAGGAATGCGGTTCTGCCTTTCTTTAACATTCACAGTTACTGCGAATATCTCAATTTAGAGGCCGCCTGTCAAGCGCTTGCCCAATGAAGCAGCCGGCCGACCTTTTTGGCAAGATGCCTCAGCGCAAAAGGCTTGAAAAGAAAATCATCGGCTCCTACGTTCAAACTGTCATCCAAGAAATCGGGGTTCCTTTTGCCTGTCACAACCAGAATAGGCAAATCGTGGGTTTCTTGGGATGCTCTTAACTGATTGATAATTTCCGCGCCTGATTGTTCGGGCATTGTCCAGTCCACTATAACCATGTCAAATTTGCCGCTCATGGCTTCGTCAAGGCCCCGTTTTCCCCCGGTGACGCAGTGAACTCTGTAGCCATGACGGGTAAGGCAGCGGGCGATAATGACGCCGATGTCTTTTTCATCGTCAATGACAAGAATTTTGGTTCTGTGCGTCACAATAATTTTCCTTCGTTAAAAAGAAGAGCAAAGCGCTGGTGCATCTTCTAATTTTAGCCCTTGGCCTCAAAATAAACAAATAAGGCCCGGGCCGCCTGTCCATTTTTTCCGCTTAAACAGCATTTATTGATGGAACCAATGGAAAATTATCGCCGTCTCTTAGATGCCGAAAACATGACTCCCGATGAACAAACTGAACGAATCATCGAACTTCTGGCAATAGCCTGCGTTCGGATAGCCCAGCAACAAAAGCAAGGCTCTCAAAACGAAAATTTAAGCCCCCTTGATTCTTCGGCGAACCCGCTTTATCCTTCGGTCCCGAAAGGGCAAGCTGAACCTTGATTGCAAGGGGTGAAGGAAGGTAGGTTCCGAAGGGCATGGAAAATCGAGAAAAGCGGGATAAAAATGCGCCTCTTTGGTGCGCGATCTATACCAGAAAATCTACTGACGAAAATCTAAATTCTGATTTCACGTCCCTCGATTCTCAAAGAGAGTATTGCCAATCCTTCATCAAGAGCCGCGAGGGCGAGGGGTGGGGTATTTACCCGGAGGCATACAATGACCCCGGCTTTTCCGGTGGCAATATGGATCGGCCAGCCCTTAGAAGGCTCTTGGCTGATGCGAAACAGAAAAAATTTCAGGCGGTGGTCTGTTACAAGTACGATCGCCTCAGCCGTAATACGAAAGATTTCCTCCATGTCCTTGATATTTTTGACAAGCATGGCGTGGCGTTCGTTTCCGTAACTCAACCCATTGACACCACCTCTTCGGTAGGTCGCCTGATGCGTTCCATATTGATGGACTTCGCCCAGTTTGAGCGCGAGATGATCAGCGAGAGGACTAGAGACAAAATGGCGGCGATGGTTCGCAAGGGCAAAAGACCGGGCGGACACCCCATTTTAGGTTATGACATCGATAAAGAGCGCAAGCGTTTGAGCGTGAACAGAGAAGAAGCAAATGTCGCGTGCGAGATGTTCGATTTATATTTGAGAATGCGGTCGTTATACGCCACCGCCAAGACTCTCAACGGCCGGGGATATAGGATGAAAGAATGGACGGCCAGCAATGGCAACCGCAAAGGAGGCGGCAAATTCAATCGCGGCAATCTCTGGTATCTTCTGATCAATCCGATTTACATCGGCAAGATCGCTTACCAAGGGCAGATGTTTCAAGGAGAACATGAGGGAATCGTTTCCGAAGAGGTGTTCAATGCGGTTCAAGGGCTTCTCAACGCCAACGGCAAGGGACGTAGGCACAGGGAAGTAGAAAAAATAAAGCATGCTTACCTTCTTAGGGGCTTGGTCCGATGCGCTTCATGCGGACATGCCATGACGCCCCACGGCGTGTTCAAGAAACGCAGGAGCCAACGTTTCTTCTACTATCGGTGCGTTTCCGTCAGCAAGGGCGACAAGAATTCATGCACTGTAAGGAGCGTGCCCGCCAGGGCTCTGGAGGACTTCGTCCTGCGGCGATTGGGGCTTCTGGGGGATAACCCGGAGCTCATCGGAAATATCGTTAACGCAACACGGGAATCATGCGATCAGCAGCTGCCGTCAAAGAGGCAGCAAAAAAGCCTTTTGACTGCTGACCTGGGCAGGGCAGAAAACGAGGCGCGCAACATTGTGCGCATCCTTGGCGAACAAGGACCGGATGCGCCCAGACGGCAGTTCTATGAATCACGGTTGGATGAGTTGGCGGCAAAGAAGCAGGAGATTGAGGTCGCCGTGAACGTTTTGGAAAAGGAGATTGTCCATCTGGAATGCCAGCAGGTAGACGCGGATTTGGTGCAACACTCGATTCGAAACTTCGTGACCGTCATAGGGAAGCTCGAGACAAAGGAGCAAAGGGAACTCTTAAGCCTTCTGGTTAAAGAGGTTACCCTGGATGCCGTGAAGTCCAATGTCCAGATTTCTTTAAAGCCTTTACCCAAAATATGGGGGGATCTGGACCACTTGGAGGGGCGGTTTGTTTACTGTCAAAGACCTCTGCCGGACTAGGATTCGAACCTAGACGACGTGGTTCAGAGCCACGCAGACTACCGTTATCTGATCCGGCAACTAAAATTTCGAAAGTTTATTTCCTTGGCAAATTTTTGAACTTCGGCCTTTTTCGCTAGCCTAACATAATCGCCGCCCTTTTGCGGACGGTAGCCGAGCTGAACCAAACCGTCAAAAACGTCCTGCAAAAGTTGCCGGCATTTATTTTTAAAGTCCAAAACATAAGTCGAGTTGTGCGGCTGTTCGTAATAACTGCCGTCTGTTTCAAATAAACCCCGCAAACATAGTTTGAGATGGCTGTCGTCGTCCTTAATCCATCGGGGAACTCCAACGTCATTTTTTATCTTGTTGCCGAGCGGCAAACCCAAGGCTTCGGCGATCCCATTGTGATAGATGTAAACACGGTTACAATGGGCTCCTTTTTGAAGGACCACCTTAGGCTCAATCTCAAAAACATTTTTCATTAAATAAGCCGTATAACGCACTTGATCTTGAACGCGTGAATCGAGAGAAATCAACAATCTCTGGGTGCGTGAGCTTGGCGCAAGAGATCCATCTCCCAAAATAATCCCTATCAATTCGGCCAGCTCGGCAGAACGAGACAAATTCAAAGGTTTGGAAGAACGATAGGGACCGTAGCGCTTGCCTGATCTGGACAAGGCCATTTTTGCGACACTGGGATGCGTTAATTTCGTCAGGCCTTTATTCCAAGGTGTTCCAGATAGCCCTTCTCTGACTAGCACTGCCGTCATTGAATATTAATTACCTTTTACGTCGAATAGCATTAAGGGTGGTTAATTTTACCATCCCCCTGACTCCGGGGAGAGCCTGAATTGCTACTATTTAACCGTGGGGTTGGCTCATTTTTTCAAGCATTCTTCCTATAAAAATCTCGACCAAGACAGCGCCCAAAGCGCGATTCTTCAAGCTCAAATTTTTAAGACAAAAAAGCCCCTGCGCGATTTTCACGAATGCGTCTATAAGGACATGGTGCGCCGGCGCGAGGAAATAGCGGCCGGGGTTGAGGGTCTGGAAATCGAAATCGGCAGCGGCGGCGGGTTCTTTAAAGAAATCCGGCCCCAGGCCATCACCACGGATGTCAAACCTGTGCCGGGCTTGGATCGCGTGCTCGACGCCCGGTCCTTTCCCTTCGACAATGAATCCACGGCCGCCATTTATGCTTTTGCCTGCCTGCACCATATTCCGGAGATCCGGCGCTTTTTTAAGGAAGCCCTGCGGATTTTAAAGCCGGGCGGCGTTATTGTCGCGGTTGAGCCTTATTGGGGATTGACCGCGAAAATCCTGTTCACTCATTTTCACGAAGAGCCTTTCAATGCCAAGGCTAAAACCTGGGAATTTCCCTCCACGGGTCCCATGAGCGGCGCCAACCAAGCCTTAAGCTACCTTCTCCTCAAAAGAGACCGGGAGCAATTTCAACAAGAATTCCCCGATTTTCAATTGCGCTTTCATCGCCCTTTCAGCTTTATCGAATACCTGTGCACCGGGGGCAATTGGCGGCCCCAATTGGCGCCCACGGCTTTTTTTCCCGTTCTGCGCTGGATCGATAACGTTGCGCTGGCTCCATTGATGCCGGTTTTAGCCATTCACCATGCCTTTGTCCTTCAGCGGCGGCGCTCATGAAAGAAAAAATTTTCATCACCGGAGCGTCCGGCTTTATCGGAAAAGCCGCCGTTGCTACGCTGATCAACAAAGGTTATGACATCGCCTCCTGGCGGCATCGGCCCGGAGCGAATATTCCCGAACATTTGCGCCGGACGCGAATGTACACCGGCGATTTGAGCGATTTAAACCAGGAGACCACCCGTCAATTGCGCGAGGCTTTAAGCGGAGCCCGGACTGTCCTGCATTTGGCCGCCAAGACTCCGGAAGCCGCCCATTCCCGGAATGAATTTCAAAAACACAATGTGGACATGACCCAACGCTTAATCGCAGCCGCGCAGGAAGCGAGGGTTGAGCGTTTTATTTTTGTCAGCACCCAGTCGGTGACCGCCCGCCGCTTAAGCGACTACGCGCAAAGCAAAAAAACGGCGGAGGAAGCTGTTCAACAATCAGGCCTCGATTACGTCATCGTCCGGCCCGCCATTGTGTACGGGCCGGGTGATTTGGGATTATTTGCCAAACTTGTGCGTTTGATCAATGCGTTTCCCGTCATCCCTTTTCCCGACTCACCCGCTGAGTTTCAACCGGTTTTACTTGATGATGTGGCCCGAACTCTGGCCGGGCTCGTCGAATCAAACGGGCTCAAGCTCGTGGACATCGCGGGTCCGGATGCCGTCACCCTCAAGCAATGGATCGGGCGAATCGCGCAAGTCATGAATAAACAACGCCTATTCATCCCCATCCCCATGCCTGTGGCCTTTGCCGGGGCCCGGACGCTTTCCCTGATTCTCAAAAAGCCGCCCATCACCGTGGATAATCTGCGTGGATTGGCCGAGGCCTCTCGCGTGGATATCGGGTCCATGCGCGGCTTGGGCATCGAACCCTTGCCTTTGGCCGAGGGATTGCGCCGCACCTTCGCCTCATGAACAAAGTCAAAATCGCTTTGGCGGGGTTGGGTAAAATCGGCCTGCTTCACCTCTCGATTCTTAAAAACATTAAAAACGCCGAAGTCGTCGCTTTAATGGATAAGGAAACGGGCGCAGCTAAACGCCAAATCGAAGGGCTTGGGCTTGATATCCCGGTTTTTGATTCGGTTGAACGCATGATCGAAGAGACGCAGCCGGACGGCCTTGTGGCCTGCGTGCCCCCGGCCGTCAATAAAGCCATGGCCCAGGCCTGTTTAGCCAAAGGCATTTCTCTTTTTATCGAAAAACCCATGGCCGGCAGCTTGCAAGACGCTTTAGCCATGACCGGACTTGTTCCATCGCAAGACGCTCCGGCTCATGCCGTGGGTTATATGGTGGCCCATTACCCGCTTGTTCAAAAGGCTCAAGAGCTTCTGAAACAAAACCACCTCGGACAAATCCGCCATTACCGGGCTTCTCTTTACCTGGCCGAGGTTTTCGAACGCCACGAGGGATGGCGGCAAAATCCGGCCATTTCAGGCGGCGGGGCCGTGGCCATCGTCGGCAGCCACCTGCTTTACCTGGTTCAATCGTTTTTTGGATTGCCGCATGAAGTCCGGGCGCGCGCGATCCGGCTGTTCGCCCAAGTCGAGGACATCGCCTGCGCGACATTGGAACACGAAAATTTTTTCGGCGATCTTCATGTCTCCTGGAGCCGCCCCGGGTACCGGGACATGGGATTTAATATCAGCGTGGAAGGGACGGAAGGATTTTTGGAGTTAAATGAGGCCAGTCTCGCTGTTTTCCGCTATCAAGATCATCAAAAAGACGGCTGGCAGGTTTATTATCCGTGGGACATAACAACAAACGCGCCGGATCATCTGGAGCCGGGACAAATGGGTTATTGGGCCCAGGACAATGATTTCATTCAAGCCATCAGCGAGCGCCGTCCGGCCAAAGTCACCTGGGAAGACGGTTTAAAAACCCAAAAACTGATCGAAGCCATTTACCGGTCCAGCCGAATCCAAGGCCGAGGTTTTGCCTTGGCCGAGCTGGGCTAGTGGAACTCATCCTCGCGGACCCGGCCTTATCCAGCCAGCCGTTCTTGCCTCAGGAAAAAATCCTGCCGACCCGGCTTTATTTAACGCGCGAGGAACTTTGGGCCGGCATCCTGGATCAAGCCGCTGCGTTAAATATCACCGGGATCATGACCTTGCCCGGCTCCAAACTATTTTCCCTTCTGCTGAAACACCCGAACCGTTGGCCGTTGACTCCCTGGCTCGTGATTCCCGATGTGTATCAATTAGCCAGGGACGCTTCCCGCTACGGGACTACCGGAGCCGCGGCGCGAAAAATCCTGCGCCTTTCGCTCTGGAACCAACTGCGCTTGGGCGCTTTGATGCTCAAACATCCCGGCCAAGCCATGAAATTAAAATTCGAGCTGATGATGAATATTCTGGCGGCCTCGGACGGATTCGGCCTTGGGCAATGGCCGGGCGCAGAACCCGGGGTCATTCTGCATCATCAAATCACGGATTTGGCCCTGGCCTTCGATCAAAAAAATTTCTTTACCCTGTTTATTTCCGCGATCAGCGGCATGCTCAAAGCCCGGCCTGCGTTGGCGACGCGAAATTTCACGCGCTTGACCGGGCTGCTCGCAAAAAGCGGGGATGGCCGGGCGCAAATTCTGACGCCGGTCAATGCCAAGGGGTTTTTAATGCAACCTGACCGCAAAACGGCTGAGGCCGCTGTCCGCTCCTGGAAAAACAACGGCGGGGTCTTGGCGGAATTCTGGCATTTGCCGGGCTCAGACAATATCGAAGCTGATGCGGCTTATATTCAAAACCTGGGAATCGCCGGCGCCATTATCCAAATCGAGGATTTGCGTAACACCCGCAAAAAACCCGCCATAAAACGCCTGGGGGACTCACCCTCACCCCAACCCTCTCCCCTCAAGGGAGAGGGAATAAGCGGGGCTGCATCCTCCTCTTAAGAAACAAGGCGGAGATTGCGCTTAGCGACCCGAAGCCCTCAGCTCAGACAAACGCCGGGCGAAGGCTGGAATTTGCGGGAAGCGTTGGGCTAAGGAACGCATCAATTCGATTTTTTTCTCCATGGCCCCAGCTTCCCTGGACGGCGCTTTATATTCCTCGTAAAGCAGCAGAACCGGATTGAAAGCCGGTTCCTGACCGGCGGGCAGCTGTTCCACGATCTCAAAAATAAAAACAGGAGGATTATCGTTTAAAAACTTTTCCGGGATGGGTTCGACTTTGACCAGACGGATATGCTGACGCCAAAAATCGCACCAAAGGGCCAGAACATCCGGCTCAACATCGAAAATTCCATAACCCCCGATGCGGACGCCCTCCTTGGCATTGACCAGAATATGCGTGACGCCTTTTTCTTGGCGCACTATTCGGTAAAGCTCCTGCGCGGAACTGATGCCCTTAGCCCAACGCGTCAACAATGGGACATCAAAAACACCGGCCACATCAAAGGGAACTGGGCAAGTGGAGACTTTCTCGTCGCCTAGAATGAGCAGCCGTCCGCTCTTGGGCATGATTTCTTTGACCGCTTGGAAGGCTTTTGTCGCCGGGTAAGGATTCATGCCGGAATGCGTGTAGGAAAGGTATTCAACGGACGTTTCGCGGCCGAACAATACATCCCAGGGCAGATAAGCATTGCGCATAATCGCCAATCCCTGCAGCCCATTGCCGAAACCCACGATCAAGGCCAATAAAGCCAAACCATGCGCAAAAAATTTAGGCTGAAAACGCAGGGTACGCGCCAAGCCCCAACCCATTGCCATCAACACAACAACCAAATAAGGCAAAGAGTAACGCGTTAAACGGCTGATATATAACATGGCGAATAAAGCCGCCAATCCCGCCGCCATGGCCCAGCGCATGCGAGGCGATGACTTGTCGGCTGAGACCACACCGAGTCCCAACGGCAGAAAAGCCAGGGGCCAGGGGCCAGGAAACGAGAGACTGGACAGCTCTTGAAAGGTCAGGCGCCAGGGTAAAGTCGCCCATTGGATAAAAGAATTTGGCGTCCAGCCGGGGCTTTCCCCCTGCATGCGCTCAAAACGGACGGCATCGTAGTACTCGCTGTTGAAAAGAAAATTAAAAAAGGGAAAAAATGGATTTCCGGTATGCGCCCAATTTTTGATCAGCCACGGGCCTGCGCTGATCGCCATGCCCAAAACAAGCCAGACTGATTCCTGAAGCGCGGCCCTTGGGTTTTTATCCCAAATCACCCTCCGGGCGCCATGAATCAGCAAAAGAAAAACCGGCACAAAAGCCGCCGTGTATTTTGCGGCGAACACAATACCGGCTAGAACGCCCGCCGCCAACAGCCAATGTTTTGAAGGACGGCTTAAGGCGCGAACCCAACACCAAATCGACAACAAAGCGAATAAGGAAAGCCCCACATCAACGCCGCCAGTCCAGCCGTTCATCATGGCCATGGGCATGCTCAAAAATCCCAGCGCCGCCCAGGCTCCGGCGGAAGGCTCGCCTTCTTCATCGGCCCAAGCAAACGCAGCCAAGGCGATCAACGCGGCGCAAAACCAATGAAAAAGCTTGGCCACGGCATGGCCTTTTAACGCCAAACCGAAGAGATAAATCATTTGCATGAACATGGGGAATTTGGAAAGGACATGGGGATAATTCTTGATGCCGCCGTCATGCAAATACATATTGGGCACGCCGAAGTGATACACCATGGAGTCGTAAAAAATATCCGGCACAAAGGCCATCATCAAAGAAAGCAGCGCAAGGAGAGCGAGCGGAACCCGGATGAAAATCGAAATTTGGGCCCATATTCGACCGATTTGCTTCAAGGCGGCCATAGCCAACGGGGCTAAACGCATTGACCCATAGCTTAAGCCCAAAATCAACAGCGCGGCCCATAATCCCCAAAAAACGAAAGCGCGGTAAAGCTGGGCGACGCCTAAAAGAAAAATCCCGTAGGAACAAAGAGCCAACCCCAAGGCCGCGGATAAAACGAATTGGCTTAAGGCGGATAACGGCCGGATGGCGGCATCCGCAGATATTTCGGTTCCCATGAATTCTTCACGGAAAAAAAGGCTGAGCAAAAAATGCCCGGCGCAGGCCAGCCCCCAAGCCGACGCGGCCCAAATAGCGAAAGCGATTCCGTGTCGCGCCAAAACCTCAGGCGTCGGCGGGGCGAAATTAATGCCCAATGATCCGAGAATCGCCAACGGATAGCCATGGGTATGAAAATACTTCCAAACAATGAATACGGCCCAGAGCGCGGACAACCAGATGAACAGGTTTAAGCGCGAGGAGATTCGTTCAGGAGCGGCAACGGCTGCGACAGCGGAACGTTTGGGACCGCCGCTTCGGTTTGGTTTCACGGACCCTATATCTTAGGCGGACTTTTCTTGTGCAACAAAATCAACAAGTCGGCCAAAAAACCGCAAATGCCGATTAACACTCCGGTTAAACACAGGGAGACATCGAATCCGCCGATGATGCGATAAACCATCAGGTCATAGTACATCTTGATCAAGCTGGCGCCGACAAAAAACGCGGACACGGGCAGCAACACGCGCAAAGGATTGAAATACATGACCGTGCGGATGACCAAGAGAATCATGCTGTACGTGTCTTTAATCGGGTGAAAAGACGAATGCCCGCCTTTTCGCTTAAAGTAATTGATGGGAACGAATCTAACGGGATGTCCGTTGCATAAAAAAGCCAAAGTGATGGTGCTTTCCCATGAATGGCCTTCCGGCAACAGGGAAAAATAGCGCACGGCCGCCGACTTCTTGAAAGCCCGCAAGCCCGTATTTAAATCTTCGATATTGACGCCGCTTAATTTGCTGGCCAATAAGCGAATCGTATTTTTAGGCCACAAGCGGTAAAACGGCTCTTGAACCACCAAGGTGCGCGCGCCGATGGCCATGTCGCAATCAGGAAAACACTCCAATAACTTGGGGATATCTTCGTGGGGGTAGGTGCCGTCCGCGTCCGAGGTGACGATGATTTCGCCGCGCGCTTCATAAATGCCGGTTTTTCTGGCCGCGCCCACTCCGCGATTTTCTTTATGCCTTAGAAGCCGGACGTTCTTTGAAGCCGCGACTTCCGCGGTTTTATCCTTGGAACCGTCATCCACCACAATAAACTCAAAGGGATACGGCGTTTTTTCCATGATGCTCCTGATATTGTCAATTTCCCTGGCCAGCGTGGTTTCCTCGTTATAAGCGGGCAACACCACGCTGATCAAACCCTTGTCTTCGATGGTTGGATGGCTTAATTCTTGACCCATTAGCGCACCTCGGCTTTAAACTCCTTCAGGCTGCCCAAAAAACGCTCCAGGCGCTTGAGCGCGCGTTCCTTGCCCAAGGCTTCAACCATATGAAAAAGGCTGGGCCCTTGCAGGCGCCCGGAAACGGCGAAACGCAGCGGATGAAAAACCTCCGGGTTTTTCCATTTCCACTCAGCCGCGATTTGGCGCAAAACCGCCTCGATGGCGGCCGCGGAAAAATCAGAGGAGCGGCCCAAACGTATTGTCAATTCCCCGGCCAGACGGCGGCATTCGGCAGGGGTTTTCAGATTCGGGCTCTTAGCCATCAGGCCTTCCAAATCCGGCCAACGATAAACGTATTCATCCGTGAAAAAAAAGTCGAGCAGCTTGGGCACGTCCAGAAACGTTTTGTATTTTTCCTGCTCCAACGCCACCAGCTCTTTAAGCTTGGCCTCATCGATGAGCCCGGCGGATAAAAATGGCCGGGACGCTTCAAACAGCGCCTCTTTTGAAAGCTTGCGGATATACATCCCATTCATCCAAAGCAATTTATTGAAATCGAAGGTCGCCGGGTTTTTCTGGCAGCGCTCCACCGTGAATTTGGCGATCAGCTCTTCGGGCTCAAAAATATCCTGGCTTGTTTCCGTGCCCCAACCCAGCAAAGAAAGATAATTCCTGAGCGAAGCCGGCAAATAGCCCTGATTCTTATATTCCAGAACCGACGTGGCGCCGTGGCGCTTGGAGAGTTTCGTGCCGTCGGGCCCCAAAATCATGGACAAATGCGCGAAGAGAGGCGGCTGCCAGCCGAACGCCCAATACATCTGCACCTGAGAAGGAGTGTTGGAAAGATGCTCTTCCCCGCGGATGACATGGGAAATCTCCATCAAATGATCGTCGATCACGCAGGCGAAGTTGTACGTGGGCACCCCGGACGTTTTTTGGATGACCAAATCCTGCTGCAGGGCGTTTTCAAAACGAACCTCGCCGCGGATCAAATCATGGACCAGGGTTTCGCCTTCCAGCGGCATTTTAAAACGCAGAACGTATTTGGTGCCGCGCGATTCTCTGTCTTTTCGTTCGGCCTCCGTCAAATTCCGGCAACGGCCGTCATATTTGGGCGGACGCTTCTCCAATTGAGCCTGCCGGCGCATGGCTTCCACTTCCTCAGGCGTGCAATAGCAGCGATAAGCCTTGCCTTCTTTCTCCAGCTGATGCAAATACTTCTGGTAATGCTCGATACGCTGCATTTGAAAATAAGGGCCGAAATCGCCCGTTGAGCGCCAGGCGTCGCCGGAGCGAGATTCATAAACAGGGCCTTCGTCCCAATCCAAGCCCATCCAAACCATGCTGTCTAAAATCGCGTCCACGGAATCGTGGGTTGAGCGAACCTCGTCCGTGTCTTCGATGCGCAGGATAAACGTGCCTTTGTGATGACGGGCGAACAGCCAATTAAACAAAGCGGTGCGGGCGCCGCCGACATGAAGAAAGCCGGTGGGGCTGGGCGCGAATCTTACCCTGACGTTCGCTTTAGCACTCACCATAAACCAATCCGCAGGGAACTTTAGGCCAGAAATACGTGGTTTTTCTGGGGAACAATCCGCCGACTTTGGCTTGGGCCAAAATTGCCAACAGCGGAGGGGGCGCTTCGCGGTGCCCGTTTTTTCGCCCGGGCACGGGTGGGTGCTTTTTCAACAGCCCGACATCCGATTGCGCGCTGGTGACATAAGCCAGGCAATGCTTCAATCGCCCTTGCTCGGCCAATTCCGAAGCGGCGCGGTAACGATGATGCCCGTCCGCCACTAAAAATCCGTCCGAAGGGCGCAGCGCTTCTTTCAAACGCTTGATCTGCGCCGGATCACTGACCGCCGCCAACTCGCGATGGACTCGATCAAAAGGAGAGCGGCCCAGAGGCACCGCTCTCGACGATAATTTTGCGGATACATCCTTCAACAGCGCGGCCAATTTTTTGTCTTTATCCTCGGCCACCAAAAAAATGGGGGAGCAATGAAGCTTGACGCGCTCAAAATGCTGCTTGCGCCGATTCACGAAACGGCGATAAAACTTTTCATGGGGCCAAATCCAGCGCCGCCGGTCCTTTCTGGTCAAATCCACCAAACCCAACAGCCCCACCCGCTCCTCGCCGCCGAAACGCTCGATTAAAAGGTAATACGACAATGAATCCTGCCGAAGCGCTCCGTTTTGCCGCCACTTCGCCCAACGCCTGCCGGCCTGCGTCAAATTGGGCCGAGGCTCCTCGAGATGAATCGCATTGAACTCCTGGCTGCGCAATGTCCGTTCCAATTCGGGCGTCAGGCAATCGTAAGGTAGGCAAAGGCTCTCGCCGCGAACAAGCGTCGCGCGCTCGAACCTGAAACCTTTGAAAGGATGAACCATGGCCGGCGTCTTAGGGACCTTAATAACCCTGCGCCTCATCAATGAGCATCACGGGAATGCCGTCGTGAATCTTATAGCGCAGCCGGCATTTGCGGCAATCCAGATACTGGAGGCTTGGCCCCGTTCTCTGCTCCCCTGGTTTTTCCGTCTCATCAACGGCCACGATCGGCCCCTTGCACTTGGGGCAGGCCAAAATCGAAAGCAATTCTTCTTTAATCATCGACAACCTCCGGCGCGCAAAATCTATTCGAACAATTATAGGGAATTCGCCGCGCCCAATTATGCGCCAATATCGAGATGAGCGACGCGCACGGTCGGGGCCGCCATCGAGCCGTTGAATTCCAAATCCGAACCGACCGCATCGATACTTTTCAAAAGATCGAACATATTCCCCGAAACGCTGAACCGGTCGATTCCGTAAGCCAATTCTCCCCCCTCGATCCAAAATCCGCTGCCGCCTAAAGAAAAATGACCCGCGGCCAAATCAACGGTATGCAGCCCCTGCAAAGCGATCAGGTAAACGCCGCGCCGCGTCTCCTCGATCAAACTCTGGGGTGAACTTTTCCCGGCGGCCAAATAAAAATTACTGGTCCCCGGCGAGGGGGTCCCGTCGCCTGCGCAAACCGCGTTGCCGGTTGTGCGCGCGCCGTCCTTTCTGGCCGAAGCGAAATCATAAAGAAAACCGCAAAGGCGCCCGGCGTCGATGAGAACCTGCCGTCCGGTCGCGAACCCTTCGTCATCCCAGCGGGCGCTGCCCAAACCCCCTTTTAAACGTCCGTCGTCAATCAGCGAGACCGGCGACCCGGCGACGGTCTCGCCTAACCTATTTTTCCAAGGAGAAAACCCTTTGTGCACGCGATCCGCGCTGAAGGACGGGGCCAACAGCTCAAGCATCTCTTCTCCCAGCCAGGGATCGATGACCACGGGGAAACGCCCCAAAGGAGGCTGGCGCGCGCCGGCCAAGCCCAATGTCAATCGCGCGGTTTTTTCAAGAACGGCGGGCGCTTTGCGCCGAAGATCCGACCAGCGTCTCGAAGATGCGCCGCCGCCGAACACGCGGATCTCCCCCTTTTTTTCGGCGACAAGCTCAACGCTCAAAGACCCGGCGCTTCCTGTTTCACGACGGACAATCCCATTGGACGCCGCGTAAACGTTCTCTTCGATCCCAGCGGCCAGCTCCATGGCCAGCACTTCTTTTAAACCTTTCCGGCGAGCCAAAAGGCCGAGGCAATGCCGCGCCAACGCCGGCCAAGCGCCGATTTTTAAATCCCAGTCCGGGTCGACAATGTCAAGTTTTGATTTTTCATTCTTTGGTTCGCCCAAATAATCCAGCCATGAAGGCGCCGGCCGATAGGGATTGGCTCCGGCATAAGGCAGAGCGCGCTTGGCCTTTTCCAGCAGCCCTTCGAGAACCGCGGGTTCGGGCGAAACGCCAGCGGCTGCGGCCGACGCTTCCCTGCCTAAGGCGTCAACGGCGCGCAAGCTGATTTGCGTGGACAATGAAACGCCCTGTTCATCGAAACGCCCTTTACGCCATTTCAGCGCGCGTTCCCGGGCGACCGAGACATGAAGATCGGCGAAACAATCCGACCGGCGCGCGTTGTCCCTAAGCCAATCGGCCAATTGCCCTTGACTCAGAGACCCTGAAGATGGTTTATTTTTCAAGCCAGGCAACGGCCAGGATGACCATCCCGACTAAAACAAAAACGCTGCCGATGCGGCGGCGATGCAGACCGACATAAGCGTCGTTTAACAACATGTCGCGCAGCGCCTTGTGGACATGAAGAATTTTTTCCGGCCTGGATAAATAAAGCAGGCCCCCGCCCAAAAAAACCGCCGCAAACAGCGTCAGAAGAAATTTAGCCGCCATGAAAAGTCTATTTTATATTCTCGGGCCGCCTTAAGGCGAGCGCCAGCATTTCGATGGCCATGGAAAATCCCCGGTCCTCGCCCTCAAGAACAACGCCGGCGGCGCGGCGCAAACGCTCCATAAAGGGGGCGAGATTCGTCTTGGCCGCGAGTTCCTTGGCGCGCCCGGACAAAACCACGGCACGCCCGGCGGCCAGCGCCTCCACGGCAATGACGCGGGAGGCATTGGCGACCACGTTTTTTAATTTCAAAGCCGCGCCCATGGCCATGGGTACCACATCTTCTTGATTGGCGGACAAGGGGATGGAATCGGAAGAAGCCGGGTGCGCCAAAATCCTGTTTTCAGCGACCAAAGCGCCTTGAACCGTTTGCAGCATCATGAGCCCGGAACTCTTCGTGCGCGCGGCCAGCATGGAAGGCAACTGGCGCCTCCCGGACAATAAAAAATCCGTGCGGCGTTCCGATGTCAGGCCCAGCAGATGCACGGCCCAGGCCGACAAATCCGCAGCCAAGGACACTTGAATCCCATGGAAATGCGCGCCATGAAAAACAGACGGACCCCTGGGCAAAATCACCGGATTATCCGTTACCGAATCCGCCTCGGCTGTGAGCATTTCTTCAGCCGTATTTAAGAGCTTCAACGATGCGCCGAGCAAATGAACGGCCGCGCGCAGGGAATAAGGGTCCTGAGGGAGGCCGTTTTTCCTATAAGACCCAAGGCAATGTAGAAGATCCTCGGCCGCGACTTCCATCTCCCGGTGTTTTTTGAGCCTGATGAATTCCGGGCTCCAAGATTCGGTTTTCCCGGAAACGGCGAACAACCCCATGGCCGCGGCTTGCAGCGCAGCGCGCCAGAGATGCCGGCTTTCTTCCAACCCGAGCAAAGCCAACGCCAAGGAAGCCTCGGTTCCATTGATCAACGCCAAACCGTCTCTGGGGCCCAGGGACCCGGCCGGGATGCGTTCAAGCACATGCAATCCGGCATGCGCCAAGGGGATCAAATCGCCGCAAGCGCCCACGGACCCCTGGATGGGCACGGCAGGCGGCCGCCGGGCGTTGAGCGTTTCCAAATACGCGTTGAAGGCGCGCCGAGAAATGCCGGAATGCCCGCGCGCTAATTGCCTGGCGCGTAAGTACATCATGGCGCGGACCTCGAATTTATCCATTTCCGGACCCACGCCGCAGGCGTGGCTGGCGACCAAATCCCGCTGATGACGCTCCAAATCATTGTCCGCGATTGCTTCTCCCTGGAGGCCGCCGAAACCGGTGTGGATGCCGTAAATTTTAACGGCGGGATCATCGAGAAGCTTTAAAAGCGTCCGATGGCCCGCGTCGATGCGGCGCTTGGCGGACACTGAAGCGCGCGCGGCCGTGCCGGCCCTGACCACGGACAAAAAATCAGCCCAGGCGAAAGGCTTGGATGGGTCGATATCGATAAAATTCGTTTTCTTAACCGAATAGAGGCCGACCGGTGGTGCGGTCATAACTAATGGCCGGCGATTTTGAGCAAATCACCCAGGCGCACCACGCCCTCCTTCCGACGCAATTGAGTCACCATGGAATCGAAGACGCCTTTCAGGAGACGAACATCCGCCATGGCCCGATGCAAGCGCGCGGGTTCCTCAAAACCTGAATCCTCGGTGTCGACGTTCAGAGATTCAGCCAACGGAGCCAGCGCGAATGAGGGTAAGGTATAGAGCCGCTTGGCCAAGCGCAAGGTGTCAACGGCCGGCACCGCGCCCAAACTCATGCCGACACGCCGCAGTTCCTCTCGTAAAAAACTCAAATCAAAAACCACGTTATGGCCGACGAGCACGGCCGAATTGACCGCCTCCATGATCTCGGGCACGATTTCAATAAAACGCGGCTTGTCCACCAGGGAACGGCCGTCGATGCCGTTGACGAAAAAAGCGCCCAAGGAAATCTCCCGCTCGGGATTGATCAGCGTCTCGAAGGTTTTGGTGATCGAGCCTTGTTCAACGCGGACGAAAGCGATTTCGCAAATCCGGTCGCCGTGAAAAGGATCCAATCCGGTGGTTTCGCAATCGATGAAGCATAACGGCGCCTCGTCGATGTAAGTCTCGGTGGCGACGCGCATGAGGAAAGTTTACCGTTTTCTGCGCCGCTTAAACCAAAGGAACCCCGCCAGCAAAGCGGCCATGGCTATAAGCAACCCGGGGGCGCGCCGGGCCGAACGGGCGCCGGCCATGTCAGGCGTTGCTACCGCATGTTGGATACCGCGCTCCTGCGGCGAAACCACCGCCGGCGCAGACGCGGCGCGGGCCGGCTTGGCGGCCTCCGGACTTTTCGCTTCGACGCCGGAGGCGCCAACGGCCGACGCCGGGGCCGGCGTTTTCAAGGCCGCATCCCAAGGAAGAGTTTTAGGCTGGCCGAAACGATAGGAGACCGGGGGCACGACCGTTATTTCCTTAATCATCGGCGCGCCGCGGATCAGGCTGAGTTGGGCGCGTTGAGGGCGGCCGAAACGAAATTGAACGCTCATGCGATGAGCGGCGCCTAAATCCCCGAAACCCGCCCAAGCATAATCCACGCTCACGGCCTTGATATAAAACCCGACGCCGAAACGCAGCCCGGACCCGATATCCTGACCCGAGCGAAACCCGGCGCGCGCCGCCAAAAAATCAACCGGCTGCCATTGAAAACCGGCGGCCGCGAACGCCTCTCCGTCATTGGGACGGACGCCGTCGAGGCCCACGATCAGCGGCCGGGCCGCGAGCTTCGTTTTTAATCCCAAGCCCACGCGCAGCGTCTCATGCAAAGGGAAACGCTCCTGATCGAATTTCAACCCCGGGCCCAAATTCGCGTAACCGGCGCCTAAATGAAGCTCGCCTAATCGCTCCGGCAATCCGGCATCGGGAACCCGCCAAATCAAGCCTAAATCCGAAGCCCAAGTGTCCGCGGTCACCGGTCCCAAACGCTCCTGGACCATTTTTAAGCCCGCGCCCACGGCGAATGATTGGGTCAAAAGCCGGCCGAAAGAAAAACCCGCGCTCGTATCCGCGGCCTCGACGTCGCCCCGGCGCGCGCCCGCGGCATCGTAAGAGGCGATGGGGTCCATGCCCAGGCGCGTCACAGCCACGGCCGCCGTGCCCCAACGCGAAGGATGGGCATAGGCTAAATACTGCTGATTGATGGATTCAAAAAATTGATTGTGCATGAACGCGGCTTCAGGCGACGGCATCAACGCCAGCCCGGCCGGATTCCAATAAGCGGCGTACACGCCCCGGCTCAAGCCCACGCCCGTCTCCCCCATGGCAATGGCCGCGCCGCCGACGCCCAAGGAAAGAAATTTTCCGGAGACCGTGCCCGCGGAATCCGCGCGACAAACGCCGGGCCATAAACACAAAGCCGCAGCCCAGGCCGCCCGCGCCCGGACTCCGCTCATCGGATCACCATCAGCTTGCCGGTTTTCGAGGAACCCCCGTCCTCGACGCGCCAGAGATAAACCCCGCTCGCCGCAAAATCCCCGGATTCATTCCTGCCGTCCCAGATAATTTGAGCGGCTCCGGTCAGCCCGATCGTTCTGACCAAATCGCCGGCTAAGGAATAAATGGCGATGTTGCCCTGAGCCGGACAATTGGCGAAGGTGATGCCTGCCGCGGTTCCGTTGGAAGCGTCGGCGTCATTGGGCCGCCAGGGAACGGGGAAGGCATACACATCCTGCGCCGCGGATAAAACCCGGGGCTGCGCCAACACCGCGTATACGGAAAAATGTTCCAAACTGCAGATAACCGCCCGGCGTCCCGTGTCGACACGGGAGCCCGCGCAAAGAATAAATTCGCCCTTGGCCTCGTCCAAACGCCAAATCGCCAATTCTTGAACGGAAATCGCGGGAACCGAGGCATCCACGATGCCGTCACGGTCAACGTCATGGGCCGCGTAAGAAATTTCAAGAGTCACGGGCGCGCCGAAGCGTTCAACCCTCTGATTGCCCTGTTCCACGGCCAAAAATTCCCTGATCAACCCGGCTAATAACTGCTTGCCCTCAAGCCGGTTGACGGCATCTTGGATGAGGACCGGGTTGACTTCGATCGGCACATTGACCGGGTCGGTGGAAACATAAATCACCGCATCGTTGCGCATGGCGCCGGCGCCGAAATCAAGGCGCGTGTCATTAACGGGCACGACGATCGCCGCCAGGCCGGGCTTGACCGTAGATGACGATGCCGACGGCGGCGGCTGGGCGAATAACCCCAAGGTTTCGGAAAATGCGCCTGTTTTTCCTTCCTTGTTTTGAGCGCGCACGCGCACGTAATAAGTCAGCCCGGTGCCTAAATTCGACAGCACGGCCTTGGTTCCGGTGAATTTAGCCGAAAATGGAACAGGCGTCGAAACAACGGCGGTAAAGTTATCCGGCGAAAAACTCAGTTCATAAGCCGTATCCGATGGATTGCCGGCAGCGGACCAACGGACAAGATAAGACCCCGGCCCCTGGCGCAAGGCGTCCAAATCATCCGGGGGATTGGCCAAGGTCACAATTTGGCCCGGGAGGGAAAAATTATCAAACGATAATCCCCCTCTGGAGGCGGAAACGGCCAGGTAATACAAGGTGTTGGGCATCAAGCCGGAAAGCGTTGCGGTGGCGACTTTATTGATTTGACTGCCGGCATCCGTCAGGAGGCGAGTCGCGACAATGGTTCCCGCTATATTGTTGTTATCCAAAGCCGCGACCAGCATATATTGAATGAAACCGCTGTTTTTCTCCTTCCAAGAAACGATGGCTGAGCCGGTTGTGATGCCGACGATCGCAGACAGTTCCGGCCGTTGGGCCGGCGCCGGGGGCGCAAAAGGCGCCGGCGGCGTTTGAGTCGTGATGATGGAGCTCCAATTGAAAACGCCTTCGGTGTTGATTGAAGCCACGCGGCCGAAATACACCGAGTTAGGCGACAGATTCCCGATGGCCAGAGCGGTCACCGGCGCGTTGCGGCTCGACGAGGACAGCGCGCTGGAAAAATCGAACGTGCCCGCCAACTCAAAAACAAATCCGGAAGCCCCCCCGGGCGGAATATTCCAGGCCGCGGTGATTGCGGAACTGGTCACATGGGAAAAAACCGGGCTGACGGCCTGAGCCAAGGTCATGGTGCTGTTGGGGCTTGAGAAGTCGCTCGAACGGTACCCCAGGCGCGTGGCCTGCACGCTGACCCAATAGGCCCGGTTAGGGGATAAACCCGAAACCGTGGTTGTGGTGATTTCATCCACATTGCTCAGCGGATCGCGATGCGTGGCCGAAGAAACGATACTGCCCGCGATATCATCAGGATCCGTCGACGCCACGACAAGGTAGGAAACGTCGCCACCGTTTTTCTCCTTCCAAGCCACGGTCAGGGAAGCATGGGTCACGGCAATGGCTTTGGTCAATGTCGGTGTTTCGGACAACGGGGGCAGAGGCGGCGGCGCGGGTTTGGTCGTGGTGGCGATGACGGCGCTATAACTGATTTCATTATCAGGATTAATGGCTCCGACTCTGACGAAATAAGTCGTCGAACCGTGGAGTCCGCTGATGATGGCCGAGGTGACGGCGCCGCCGGCGTTTTGAGAAACGACCGGCGGCGTCATCGAGGCGTCGGTGGACAATTGCACTTTAAATCCGGAAGCATCGACCGCAGGTGAGGCCCAATTGAGCGCCAAACTGCTGATGAAAACCCCGGTGAATGCCGCGATCGGGGTTTCGGCCAAGGTCGCGGCTTCGTCCGGCGCAGAAAACGCGCTGATCACGGAATCGGGCTCGATGGCGCGCACCGAAACCCAATACCGGGTATTGGGCGTTAAAGGGCTCAAGACAGCCTGGGCGATTTTTTTGGTCCCTGAATTGGCGTCCGTCACCGTACTCGTGATCTCGATCGAGCCCGCCAAGTCATTGGAGTCCGTGGAAGCGGAAACAATGTAGTCCAAGAGTCCGTTGTTTTTCTCTTTCCAAGTCACGGTCATGCTCGCGGCGCCGACCGCGGCAATCGTCGTCGATGTGGGTTGATTAGGCGCCGGACCCAATTGAGTGCGGGTGGTGATCACATTCGAATAACCGGAATCATCACCGCCTCCGCTCCTGGCGCGCACGCGCAAATAATAAAGCGTATCGGCGGACAACGAAGAAACCGTCGCCTGGGTCAAGGTGTAATTAGCGCCGAAACCAACGGCTGTTTTGAGGTGATTGACGAAATTATCCGAAGAATACGTCACTTCGTATTTTGTCGTCGGAGGATTCCCCTGCGCATCCCAAGACAAAACGATTTTTTTCGAGGTAACAGCCTCGGCCGTCGACGCCAGCGGCGCATTGGCTAATGTCCAATCATTATCCGCCGCCGACCATAAACTAGGCGTATTCCCGACTTTCTGCGCCTGCACCGAAACCCAATACTTGGTGTTAAGCTGCAGCCCGGCAATAACAGCTTGCGCGAAATTGGTTGAGACGCTAACAGGATCATGAAACGTGGAGCTTAAGACAATGGGGCTCAAGGACGAGCTTGTCGCCGCAATCAGCGTATACGTGACATCGCCGTTATTACGCTCGCGCCAAGAAACAGTGAATGAATAAGTGCTGATTTCAGCGAGGAGAATGGTTGTGCTGGTCGGCCGGACGGACTGAGCCGCGTTTAATGCCAGGGGAACGGCGATCAGGACGGCGGCGATTTTAAATTTTTTCATCAACAAAGCCCGCCCTCCCCCACGAGAAACTCATTCTACCCAAAACAAAAGCCCCCTGCACATGTCGTGATGGCCGCCCGGAGCCGGCATTTTTTCCTTCTTCTCAGGGATATCGCTGACCATGCACTCGGTGGTCAACAGAAGCCCGGAGATGGAAACTGCGTTCTGCAATGCTGCCAACTCCACTTTGACGGGATCAACGATACCGGCTTTCACCAGGTCCACGTACTCGCCCGTGGAGGCATTTAAGCCCCAGTTCTCATCGAGCGAAAAGACCTTCTCCACGACGACCGAGCCGTCGAGCCCGGAATTCCAGGCCAACTGCCGCAACGGCTCCTGAAGAGCCCGTTTCATGATGTTGATGCCGACCTGTTCATCGGGATTAGCGCCCTTCAAATTCTCAAGGGCCTTAGCAGCCCTCAAGAGGGTCACGCCGCCGCCGGGAACAATGCCTTCCTCAACGGCCGCTTTGGTGGAGTTTCTGGCGTCTTCGACTTTGAGCTTTTTGGATTTCATCTCGCTCTCGGTCGCCGCGCCCACGGCAATCACCGCCACGCCGCCGGAAAGCTTCGCCAAACGCTCTTCGAGCTTTTCCCGGTCGTAGTCGGAGGTGGTGTCTTTGATTTGCCGCCGGAGCTGATCCGCGCGCTTTTTGATTTCGGTCTTGTCGCCGCCGCCGCCCACGATGGTGGTGTTCTCTTTGTCGGCAACGACGCGTTTCGCACGGCCGAGCATGTCCAAGGAAGCATTCTCGAACTTAAAGCCCAGTTCCTCGGAGATCACTTTGCCGTCGGTCAAAATGGCGATGTCCTGGAGCATTTCTTTTCTCCGGTCGCCGAAGCCGGGGGCTTTGATCGCCGCGCACTTTAAGGTGCCGCGCAGTTTGTTGACCACGAGCGTCGCCAGGGCCTCGCCCTCGACGTCTTCCGCGACCAAGCAGAAGGGTTTGCCGGTCTGAACGACTTTCTCCAGCACGGGCAAAAGATCGTTCATGGCGGAGACCTTTTTATCGGTAATGATGATATAAGGGTCTTCCAAGACCGCTTCCATGCGCTCGGCATCGGACACGAAATAGGGGCTGATCCAGCCGCGGTCGAATTGCATGCCTTCCACGACTTCAAGCGTGGTTTCCGCGGATTTGCCTTCTTCAACGGTGATCACGCCCTCATGGCCGACTTTCTCCAAGGCCTCGGCAATCAGGCTGCCGACCTCGGTGTCATTGGCGGAGATGGTCGCAACCTGCGCCTTCTCCTCTTTGGTTTTAACCGGCCGGGACATGCGCCGGACTTCTTTGGTGACGGTTTCGACGGCTTTCTGCATCCCGTTTCGAATGAAGACCGGGTTGGCGCCGGCCGTGACGTTCCTCAAGCTCTCAGACACCAAGGTCTGGGCCAGAATGGTCGCGGTCGAGGTGCCGTCGCCGGCAATGTCATTGGTTTTGGTCGCGACTTCGCGGACCAACTGGGCTCCCATGTTCTCCAAGGGATCCTCGAGTTCGATCTCTTTGGCGACGGTAGCGCCGTCATCGGCATGGACCGGGCTGCCGAATTTACGATCCAACAAAACGTGGCGTCCCCGGGGTCCCAGGGTCACGCGGACCGCATTCGCCAGCTTATCAACGCCCGCTTTAATCTTTTTGCGAGCATCATCGCCGTAAGCTATCTGTTTTGCCATGTCTAATCCTCCTTTGTAATGAAACTATTCCAGGATACCGAGAATATCGTCCTGGTGGCAGACCAAATATTCCACGCCGTCGATTTTGATCTCCGTGCCTGAATATTTGCCGTAGAGAACCCGGTCGCCCGCTTTAACGTCCATGGGCATAACCTTGCCCTCATCCGAGGTCTTGCCTTTGCCGACTGCGACAACCTCTCCCTCCATCGGTTTTTCTTTCGCCGTGTCGGGAATAATAAGGGTGCCGCGCTTTTGCTCTTTCGCCTCAAGCGGCCGGACAAGAACCCGGTCACCTAGAGGCCGAATTTTGACTCGCGTCAACGTTGCTTCAGCCATTGTTTTTCCTCCTTCGCAGAGCTTCGGAGGATGCCGGCCCGCCGTAAGCGGAGCCCCCGCAGTCCTCCTATTGCTGTGTTTATAAATAGATTGCCTTTTTTAGCAGTCCTTTTTATAGTCTGCTAAATTAGCAGTCTTTCTTTTATAGTGCTAATTATAAATATAGCGCTTTTTCCTGTCAAGTGGCCTATAGATTGTAGGCGTTGATCGTTCATTTGACAAAAAACCCGCCCCTTGCAAAAAACTCTTCCACAAGTTAAGTTAACATTGTCCTGTCATGAAATTCATGCTCGCTCTGATCACCCTGCTTTCCGCAGAACCCGCGCTTGGGGAACGGCCCAAATACCTAAAATTAACAACAGGCCTGATGCTGGTGCGTCCTGAACCTCAAGATCATCGAGCCAGGGGCCGGGATTACGATTTGATCAACAAGGATGAGGATGACGACTGCATGACGGATGAGGGAGAACACGCCGTGGCCGCCTTTTTCCGGCCGTATTTCATCTTCGACTCCAATGAAAATGCCCGCCAAGACAATGAGCCGGTCCTTTTATATCAGGTCACCCCTTACCGGCCGGTCGTGCGCCGGGAACCTGATTATTTCTGCCGGGAAGGCCCGCGCATCATTCAGATACGCTATGCCTATCTTTTTGCCCTGGATGGCGGCTATGGCCCGGCTTCGATTTGCCGGGACCGGCATTTAGGCGATAATCAGGTCGTCACCGTTTATGTCTGGAGCGACCGGCGCGGGCGGCGCTTCGATTTGATTGGGGTGACGAACGGCCATTACCGCTGGCCCCAAACCCCGGCCCAATTTCACTTAGGGCATCATCCCGTGGTTTATTTATCGGCCGGCAAGCACCATGCATTTTTTGATACCTCGCGCGATGAATCCATAGGCCCTTATTCGGACTGGGGCTGCCATGAAAACGTCAATGGAGAGGGGGCACGCGTGCTGCCGCCGGTCGAATCCGATGCTGCCCCCAGGCGCTGGCACAATGTCGGGGAATCCTACTCCCACGATCAGGATTATTTCGTCAATGATTTAAACCCCTTGGGCTTCGGAGGTGACGACGCCTGGTCCGAGGCGCCTTTTTGCGGGGGGCACCGCTGGATCGAGGGCGCCGATTGCGATGACACCAGCCCCATGAAAAACCTTTGGCGATAGACGGGATGGTATAATTCATGTTCCCAAATCATGCGCATCTCTTTGATCGGATTTACCGGCGTCGGCAAAACACAAATCGGGCGCGTCTTGGCGGACCGCCTGGGCAGCGCTTTTTTTGACGTCGACGGCGCCATTGAGAACCGCACCGGACAATCCGTGACCGAGCTCTTGGGCAAGTACGGCGTGGAAGAATTTAGGAACCTGGAAACCCAGGTGATCGCGGATTTGACGGAAAAAAACGGATCCTGCGTGATCGCCACGGGCGGCGGAACGCTGAATCGCCCCGCCAACCGCACCCGGCTTAAAAAAGCCACGCGCGCGGTTTGGCTCAAAGCCAAGCCCGAAACGATTTGGCATCGCATCCAGGACAAGCCTTATGTCGCTCCCCTGTTTTTCACGCGCCAGGACCCGCTCATGGCCATTCGCGCGGAAATGAGCCGGCGCGAGCCTCAATATGAGGAAGTCGCGGAATTCGCTGTTGAGATCGACGGCAAGGAGCCCGAGGAAGTCGCCGAAAATATCGAAAAGGCTTTAACAACAAAAGAAGGAGCGTTGCCAAAATGATCGAAGCTGTTGATTTGCGTCCCGGCTCCATTTTTGAGGAAAACGGGCGCTTTTTTAAAGTGATTAAATTCCAGCATCATCGCATGAGCCAATCCGCGGCCGTCTGCCGGACAAAATTAAGAGATTTGGAATCCGGCAATGTCATGGAAAAAAGCTACCGGTCCACGGATCGCCTCCGAACCCCGGAGGTAGAAAAACGGCCCAAGACCTTCATGTATTTCGACGGGGATGAAGCCCATCTCATGGACATGGAAAGTTATGAAACCGTGGTGTTCTCCAAATCAAAAATCGGCGATGCGGCCAAATTTTTAACCGAAAACATGGAAGTCGAGGCCCTCTATATCGGCGGCGAAATCCTGGATATCCTTCTGCCCGCCAACGTCGCGCTCAAAGTCACGAGCGCGCCGCCGGGCATCAGGGGCGATTCCGCGACGAACCCGACAAAACCCGTGGAGCTGGAAAACGGCATCACGGTCCAGGCTCCGGTGTTCATCAAAGAAGGCGACACCATTAAAGTGGACGTGTACTCGGGCGACTACGTGGAACGCGTGGCCGCGACCAAATAACATGGATTTAGCGCTCGATTTACTGGAGTGGGCCAAAGATAAAAAGGATTTGGCCGAGATTTATTACGAGAATAAATCCTCGAACCCGCCGGTTCTGGTGCACATGGTCTTTGAGCCGGGCGCGCACGCGCCGTCGTCCGGCGCCCAGGCCCTGGGGTATGTGCGCGCCCCGACCATCGGCACATTAACGCTGGCCGCGGATAAAACGCGCCCCGGGGTCAATGTCAAAAAAGGCGATCCATTGGGCCACGTGGAAGGAGCCGCGGAAAAAATGGCCTTGGTGGCGCCGTTTGACGGCAAAGTTCTCAAAACCCTGGCTGCGGACGGCCGCAACGTGGGCTACGGCGACCCCATCGCCTTAATCGAAATCATCCGCTCATGAAAGTTCTCGTCGCTAACCGCGGCGAAATCGCCATCCGCGTCATCCGGGCGCTTAAAGAATTAGGCCTCTCCTCAGCCGCCGTTTACTCGCAAGAAGATAAAGACAGTCAACATGTGCGCATGGCGGATGAAGCCTGGTGCATCGGCCCGGCGCCGGCCAAGGAAAGCTATTTAAATATCGGCCGCGTTCTGACCGCGGCCCGTCTATCCGGCGCTCAGGCGGTTCATCCCGGCTACGGTTTTTTGGCGGAAAACGACCGATTTGCCACCTCCTGCGAGGAAGCCGGGATGGTTTTCATCGGCCCAAAAGGTTCGGTGATGGCTTCCCTGGCCAACAAATTCGCCACCAAAGAAATTGTGCGCAAAGCCGGCGTGCCCGTGATTCCGGGCAGCACGCGAGCGTTAACCTCGGCCGGCGAAGCGTTGGAGGAAACCCGCTCCATGGGATTTCCGGTATTGCTCAAAGCCAGTTTCGGCGGCGGAGGCCGGGGCATTACCTTGGTCAAAACCCCGGAGGAATTGCCCCGCGCCTTTGACATGGCGCAGGCCGAATCCAAGGCCGCGTTCGGGCAGGACGGGCTGTACCTTGAAAAACTTCTCCATGACGCGCGCCATGTCGAGGTTCAGGTGGCCAGGGACTTGAAAGGACGCGTGGAAGCCTTCGTGGAGAGGGATTGCACCATTCAGCGCCGCAATCAAAAACTTCTGGAAGAATCCCCGTCGCCTTTCATCGATCAAGCCGCCCGGGCCAAACTGCTTGAAGCCGCCGGGCGCGCGATGGACGCCTGCCAATTAACCACACTGTGCACGGTCGAGTTTCTGCTGTTGCCGGACACCAAAACGTTTTATTTTATGGAAATCAACAAACGCATTCAGGTCGAACATCCGGTGACCGAGGAGCTGCTGGGCCTTGACTTGATCAGGCTCCAAATCGCCATCGCCGTCGGAGAACCGTTAACAACCGCGCCGCTCGCGCTGGGCGCGCGCCATGCCATCGAAGCCAGAATCAACGCCGAAGACCCGGCGCAGGGCTTTCTGCCCGGCGAGGGGACGGTTTTAAAATGCGCGCTGCCGGGCGGGCCCGGCGTCAGGGTGGACACATTTTTGACTCCGTACATGACATTGGCCACAAGCTACGACAGCCTGGTGGCTAAAATTATCGCTGTTTCGCCCCTGGGCCGGCCTGCGGCCATCGCCAAAATGCGCGGCGCGCTGGGGGAACTGTTGATCGAAGGCATCCCAACGACGACCGGTTTTCATCAACGCCTTATGGAAGATCCTGTTTTTTCCGGAGGACGCCAATGGTTCAATATCCGGTATCTGGAAACTTGGCTGCCCCAACAACGCTTTAATTAAGGAAAATATCATGATGGCGTTTCAAACAAGAAAATCTTCGTCTTCCGCCGGCCACGACGCCGCCGGCCTGATCGAGCGCAGATTCAAGGAAAGCGCGGACGTTCTTCACCTTTTATCCTTGGACGCCAAAGCCGTCGGCGTCGTGGCCGCCATCGCCCGGGAAATCAGCAAATGCTTGAAGGCGGGCGGGCGCGTTGTAGTGTTCGGCAACGGAGGATCGGCCGCGGACGCCCAGCACTTTGCCGGGGAGCTGGTGGGCGGTTACACCAATCACAACCGCCGGGCTTTGGATGTCATCGCTCTCTCAACTAATACTTCCAATTTAACGGCCATCGGCAACGACTATCATTACGACGAGGTTTTCTCGCGCCAAGTCGAAGCCCATTGCAAGAAAGGCGATATTGCCGTCGGCATCTCCACCAGCGGCAATTCCAAAAACGTCCTGGAGGCTATGAAAGTGGCCAAAAAATTAAGGGTCTTAACCGTTGGCTTCACCGGCGCCTCCGGCGGCAAGCTCAAGGACTTGGCGCAAATCACCTTTCAGGCGCCTTCGGATTCCACCCCCCGCATTCAGGAAGCCCATATCAACGCCATCCATTCCATTTGCGAATTGGTGGAAAAAACATTATTTCCGAACGGTGGGAAATAACCGTCTCCTTCGCTCCTTAACCCAGGCTCGAACCTTGGCCGGCCGCCTCAAAGGCGCGGGCAAAAAAATTGTTTTCACCAATGGATGCTTCGACATCCTTCACGCCGGGCACGCCGAGATTCTCGCCAAGGCCAAGGCCTTGGGCGATATTCTGATCGTGGGCGTCAACTCGGATGCGTCGGTCCGGCGCTTAAAAGGCGCGGGGCGCCCCGTCGTCAATCTGAAGCATCGAATGCGCTTGTTGAGCGCTCTGCGCTGCGTTGATTATGCCGTGGCTTTCGCAGAGCCGACGCCCATGAAACTCATCGAAGCCATCCGTCCGGATGTCTTGGTTAAAGGCGCAGATTGGACGGCCGGTGCCATCGTGGGGCGCGAACACGCCAAAAAAATCGCCCGGATCAAATTGGTGCGCGGCCTCTCCACAACCGCCATCATCAACAAAATCCGCAGTGGGCGCTAAAACACTTTTTCTCGCCCCTTTTTTATTGGCGGGCTGCGTCGCGCAAAAAGCCCTTCTGCCGGCCAAGCTCCCCGCCTGGATTATTCAGCCGGTCGACGACGGATCGCGCCATCCGGAATCACGCCAGAAAACGCGGGATATCGGACGCATTTCAGCCGGATTTTTTGACGGCAAGAACGGTTTCCATGCGGTGTACAGCGCCTACAATCAACTCCATTACATCTACGAGCCTAATATCGCCGCGCAAAAAAAATTTTTTCCTCACCGCTTCGAAACCATCCCCTTTCCTTTCGACCCGCGGGCGACCTCGGCTTCAATCGCCGTGGACAAAAGCGGGCGGCCGCATGTGATCTATTACGGCAAAAACGGCATCCAATACGTTTTATTAACGACCAATGGGTGGGTCCTGGGGCTCTTAACCGATCACGCCGATCTTGGAAAACCCTGGGCCTTTCTCTTCGATTCCAAAGACGTGCCCGTTCTGATTTTCAGCCACCAAAAAGAAGGCTTGGCCATGACCAGGCCTACGGCCAACGGATGGAAAGAAGAAGAAATTCCCTTAAGAGAGGACGCGGTCGCCGGCGAAATCGCCTGTTTGGGGGCTAAAATCGACAGAGAAGGAACCCTGCATCTTGCTTATCTCTTGAACGCAAAAAATAAGGCCACGCTCTGGTATACGAGACGCTACTCAGGCGCTTCGCCGGCCGGCGTCCCCGGTCCCATGGAACGCGGCTCCTGGGAACCGGCCCGGCCCATGACTGATTTTACGGTCCGGCATTTATCCAATTGCCGGATGGCGTTCACAGCCGATGCCCAGCCGGTTTACGCCTGGGTCGGATGGACGAAAAAAGAATGGGACGGCAATGAAAAACTGGTTTTCGGCGAACGGCGCGCCGGCGGATGGCGGCAAACCATTATTGAAGAACCCATTGCTTCGGGTCAAGAACTGGCGCGCTTGGATTTTGCGGTGGATGGTTCCGGGCGAGGGCATCTGGTATTGACCAACCCAAACACGTTGAATATCGCGTATTTTTCCACGGATGCCAAACGCCGCTGGCTCAAAACCGTCATCGCCCCGGCGCCCATGAGACCCCGAAACCCATCTTTATCCGTGGATCAAAACGGGCGTCCCTGGGTGCTGTTTCAAGATGGACGAACGGACACCCTGCGCTTGGCCCGGCTGGAACATTAACCCGACAGAACCCGACGGTTCTACCGAGTCAATTCCCGGCGCAGCAATTCCTGAAGTTTTTGAGGGTGGGCTTGGCCTTTTGTTTTTTTCATCACCGCGCCGACTAAAGACTGAATGGCGCGCTCTTTGCCGCTTTTAAATTCCTCAACGGCCCTGGGGTTCTCCTGAAGCGCTTCTCGGATAAATACTAACAGCGCATCTTCGCTTGATAACAACGTAACGCCGCTGGCTTTAAAAGCGGACCCGGCTTCAAGCGCCGGATCAGCCAGCATTTTAGCGAACAGGTCTTTGGCCAGACGGCTGCTCAAACCCTCGGCGCGGACAAGCTTTAAAAATCCGGCTAAACGTTCGGCGGTCATGCCGCTGTCGGCCACCGAACGATTTTTGTCCTTAAGATTTCCAAGCAAGTCGTTCAGGATCCAATTGGCCGCTGTTTTAGGTTCGACGGCTTGGCCGTTGACCGAACAAAGGCCGACTGTTTCCTCAAAAAGAGCGGCCACGCCTGAGTCCTCATGAAAAGCGATGGTTTGCGCCTCTTTAGAACCCAAACCCAAACGGCCCTCATAAGACTCGGCCCTGGACACAGGCAAAGGCGCCAGCCCCCCGCGCACGCGCTCAATCCATTCTCGCGATACGATCAACGGTTTTAAATCAGGCTCCGCGAAATAACGGTAATCACTCGCTTCTTCTTTGCTGCGCAGGGCCTCGGTCGCCGCGTTTTTGACATCCCAAAGCCTGGTTTCCTGGCGGATTTTTTCTCCCCCGGCTAAAGCCTCTTTTTGGCGCTTGATTTCATACTCCAAAGCATCGCGCACGGCTTTAAACGAATTTAAATTTTTGATTTCAACCCTGGTGCCCAACGCCGCCCCCTCCGGAGCCACGGACACGTTGACGTCCACGCGAAATTCGCCTTTTTCCATGTCGCAGTTGGAGACATTGAGGCTGCGCAGCGTAGTTCTCAGCGTCGTTAAAAAATCATTGGCTTCCTGCGCGTTGTTGAAATCAGGCTCGGTCACGGTTTCCGCCAAGGCCACGCCCGTGCGGTTGAAATCCACCAGGCTAAACGCCAACTCCTGGGCGCCGATGGCGTGCAGGAGTTTGCCCGCGTCCTCCTCAAGATGAATGCGATGGATGCGGGCCGTTCTTTTTTCCCCTCCTGAAAAATACTGAAGACGGCCGCCTTTAGCCAGGGGCAAATCATATTGGGAAATCTGATAATTTTTGGGCAAGTCCGGATAAAAATAACTCTTCCGGGCGAACACGGAGCGTTCGGCGATCGCGCAGTTTAAAGCCAACCCCATCCTGATCAGGCGCTCCACCGCTTGCCGGTTAGCCACCGGAAGAACGCCCGGGTCGCCCGCGCAAATAGGGCAGATGTTTTGATTCGGCGGCGCGCCGAAAGAAGACGCCGGGCAGGAACAAAACAGCTTGCTCGCCGTGGCTAATTGGACGTGGATTTCCAGACCGATGGTGGGCTTCACGGGTTTTTCGGCGGATTCTCCGGAGCCGCAGGTTTTTTGACCGCTGGTTTTTCCGCCGGCTTAAATACGGTTTTATGGCTTTGGGTTTTTTCCCGCACGCGATCCACGAATTCCTTGGTTTCGATATCGATGCGGACCATGTCCCCTTCGCGAACGAATTGAGGCACCATCACGGTCATGCCGTTCTCCAGCGTGGCTTCCTTGTATGTCGTGTCTCCGCGCAAGCCGGAGCCGGCGCTGGCGACTTTGGCCTCGACCACATGAGGAAAATCAACGCCGACGGGCCGCCCTTCGAACATTTCAATGGCGATGGAATCGCCTTCCTTTAAAAATTCAGCGGCCGCGCCCACGGCAACCCTGGCCAAGGGCAGCTGTTCATAATTTGAGGCGTTCATGAACACCAGATTGTCGCCATCCGGGTAAAGGTACTGAACCTGAATGCGCTCAACGTCGATTTTTTCGATTCGATCCGTTGTGGACAAGCGCCGCTCAACCGTTTGACCGCTGTCGAGATTTCGTATTTTGGCGTGAACCATGGCGCCTGTTTTGCCGCCACCGGTGTGGATATTGACCGCCACAACCTTGCACAACGCATTATCCAAGCGGATCACATCGCTTTCTTTTAATTCCGTGGACAGTACCGTCATATCCCCTTAGGAGCGCATTTCCCGGCGCACCACGCGCAGCAGGTGTAAATCTCCCGGGTAAATCAATTGATCCTCGGCCTTGTCCAAGGCGAACCACTTGGCGGCGCGCACCTCATCCGTGGTTTTGATCTCGGTCTCCTCTTTGGGCCTCATCAAGAACCAACGCACGGTTTTCCTGACCAAAACCCCGCCCCGCATGAAATGATAGCTCACGCGCGGCAATTCCCGGATGATTTCCGAGATATAGCCGGTTTCCTCTTCGACTTCCCTCAACGCAGCGATGCGCGCGTCTTCCCCGGTTTCAATATGGCCTTTGGGGAACGTCCAGACGACCTTGCCCTGAAGATTTTCAACTTCGATCAACAGCACGCGGCTTTGATCATAGAGCACGCCTCCGGCCGAGTATTCGAAGTTCATGCCTTTTTTGCGTTTGATCATTTCGTTCTCCTTATCGCGTCGGCGTATAAGGCGAATGACGCGCCGGACGGCAGTCGCGGCTCATCATCAGCCTTATCCGTTTTAATTTCCATGAGCGTTGATGACGGGACGGCGGCAAAACGAACCCCCCGTCCATTCCTCAAAGCATCGAGCGAGGCGCAAAACCGCCAGGTCGCCGGCCCTGGGCCCTAAAATTTGAAAACCGATGGGCAGGCCGTCGGCCGAGAAACCGCACGGCAAGGAAACCGCCGGAAGCCCGGCTAAATTCACCGGGATGGTAAAAATGTCGGACAAGTACATGGATACCGGGTCGTCGGTTTTCTCGCCGATTTTAAAAGCCGGGGTGGGCGTCGTCGGCGCGACGACAAAATCCACCTGGTTGAACGCCGCGTCAAAATCCGCGGCGATCATTGCGCGAGCCAATTGCGCCTGGCCGTAATAAGCGTCGTAATAGCCGTGGGAAAGGGCGAACGTGCCGATCAAAATACGCCGCTGCACCTCCGGCCCGAACCCTTGAGTCCGGCTGGCTTTGTAAAGGCCGATTAAATCGCCGCTTTGGACTCTTTTGCCGTAACGAATGCCGTCAAAGCGCGCCAAATTGGCGCTGGCCTCCGAAGGAGCGAGGATATAATAGGCCGATAAAGCAAAACGTGTATTCGGCAGCGATACTTCTTGAACCTTGACGCCGTTTTTAGCCATGGTTTTGACGGCTTGATCCACAGCTGTCAGCACTTGATGATCCGCGCCCTGCCCGGAAAAATACTCCTTGGGCAGCCCAACGGTCATGCTCCTGGGCCAGTCCCCGGAAAAATGAGCGGCGGCGCCGCCTGATACGGCGCCGGATTCCACAAACGAGGTTGAATCTTTAGGATCATGGCCGGCGATGGATTCAAAGATCAACGTCGCGTCCTCGGCGTTTCTGGCCATGGGCCCGATTTGATCCAAGCTCGACGCGAACGCGACCAGCCCGAAACGCGATACAAAACCGTAACTCGGTTTAAATCCCACCAACCCGCAAAAACCGGCCGGTTGGCGGATGGAGCCCCCCGTGTCCGAACCCAAAGCCGCAAGCGCGCTGCCCGCGGCCACGGACGCGGCTGAGCCGCCTGAGGAACCCCCGGGGACGCGGCTTAAATCCCAAGGATTTTTCGTGATTTTAAAAGCCGAATTCTCCGTCGAAGAACCCATGGCGAATTCATCCAAATTCGTTTTGCCAATCACCAGCGCGCCTTCGGACTCCAGGCGCTCGACGGCCGTCGCCGTGTAAGTGGACACATAACCTTCCAAAATTTTTGAAGCGCAAGTGGTCGGGTGGCCGGACAACAGCATATTGTCCTTGACGGCCACCGGCACGCCGGCCAAGCGTCCGGAGGGGCGGCCCTTGGACTCAAGGGCGCGGGCCCGTTCATAAGCCCGCTCTTTAAGCGGCCGTAAATACGCGCCCACTTTCGGCTCGACGGCGTCCAAACGGGCGAAATAAGCGTCGAGGACCTCCCCGGGCTTAAGCGCGCCCTCGCGAACTTGCGCCGCGACTTGAGACGCCGTCAACTCAAGAATATCGCTCATTCGATCACCTTGGGCACTTTCAGCAAAACGCTTTCGCGCTCGGGAAAATTGCGGATCACGGCGTCGCGGGATCCGAAAGCGGCGATCGCATCCTCGCGCAGGGGCGTCGGGTCGACCCCCTGATCCTGAGCATGGGCGGCTTTAGGCAGTTCGCCCAGCACGCCGAAGAGCTCCAGAATCCGGTTGAATTCCTTGGCTAATTTTTCCTCGGCCGCCGGAGCGTACGGCCCCAGCCGGGCCAAATGAGCGACTTGACTGACGATTGCTTTGGCATCCATTTCAGAGCATCTCCAAAGGCGCGACGCTGGCTAAAAATTTGCGCGTGCTGCCGCTGGTGAAATGCACCGTGACTTTTGTGTCGTCGCCCGCGCCCGCAACCGCGATAATGCGCCCCTCGCCGAACAACGGATGTTTCACGCGCGAGCCCCGGCGAACGTCGGGCTTGCTCTGCCATTGGCCTTTCAACAGCCCGCTTTCGAATAAAAAACGGGAAGCCGAGCCCGCGGCTTCAGAACCAAAAACCAGCCGGCGCTTGGCGTAAGAAAGGCAAAGAATGTCTTTAGCGCGGGTCATGGCCACATAAAACAGCCGCCGCTCCTCTTCCATTTCCTGAGGATTTGTTTTCGAAATTTTAAATGGGAACAGGCCTTCCTCGAGACCCGTCACAAAAACAGCCTCAAACTCCAACCCCTTGGCCAAATGAATGGTCATCAGGCTGACCGCATTGCTCTTGGACCCACGGTTATTGTCCGCGCTGACCGAGGCCAGCAGGCTGGTCTGATTCAAAAATCCCAACAAATCGACCCCCGGATTCTGCATTTGAAACTCTCCGGCGGACTCGATCAACTCCCACACGTTCCAGGAGCGCTCTTCTTCAAGAGTTTCCAGGTAACCCGTTTCATTGGCCACGGCCTCCAGAATGGCGGCCAGCGGCGCTTTCTTTTCCATCAACAGGCTCAGGGCGCCGTAAACGTCCAAAAAGCGTCCGATTTTTCCGGCGGCTTTCCGGCTCACCTCGCGGCTGCCGTTTTTAATCAGTTCCAAAGCCGCCCACAACCCGCAGCGTTCGCGCTGGGCCAACGCCTGGACGCGGCTCATGGCGTCTTTGGTAATGGAAAAAGCCGGGTAATTGGCCAGCGCGCGCCAAAAACTGATCTCATCCTTGGGATTGACCAGAAGCCGGGCGATCGCCAGAATATCCTTGATTTCTTTGCGCGCGTAAAATCCCACGGCCCCCACCAAACGATACGGCACGCCCAAGGCCCGCATTTCAAGCTCGAAATTGCGGCTTTGCGCGTTGATGCGGTAAAAAACCGCGACTTCCGAAGGCGCCATGCCGTTATCCAACAGTCTCTTGACTCGCTCGGCGATGACGCGCGCCTCCTCCCGTTCGTCATCCATGGAACAAGTTTCCGGATCCGCGCCCGCAGGGCGCGTGGCGGATAAAACCTTGGATTTCCTCAGCTCATTATTGGCGATCAATTTCGCGGCCGGGATCAACACGTTGGGCGTGGAACGATAATTTTCAGTCAAAACGACTTGGCCCGCGCCTTTAAATTCCTTGTCGAAATCAAGGGTGTAGCGCGGGTTAGCGTTGCGCCATTCATAAATCACCTGATCGTCATCCGCCACGCAGGTCAACGACCCCTCTTCGCCCACCAACAGCTTCATGAACGCATACTGGGCCCGGTTGACGTCCTGATATTCATCCACGAAAACAAAAGCGAAACGATCACGGTACAACTGAACGGCCTCAGGATGGGCTTTAAAAAGCGTATTGACCTCCAGCAGCAAATCCCCGAAATCAACGGCGCCCCGGCTCCTTAAGGCGGTCTGATACGCGGCGTAAATCTTGGCGATTTGGGCCCGATGAGGGTTGCTCGAAACGTCGGTATGGATGGCGTAGGACTTGGCGTCCATCAGATCGTCTTTCAAGCGTTGGATAATATCGAGCAAAACGCCCGCCTTGGAAGGGCCGACATCCGTTTCCGCCAAGAGTTCGCGCATCAGCGTGCGCTGATCCTCCTGGTCATAGATGACGAATTCCTTCGACAACCCCGCTTCTTGCCAATGACGCCTCAACACCCAATGAGCAAAAGCATGAAAGGTTCCGGTCCAAGGCCTTCCCGGCGTTTGATCGCTCAACAAGGCGCTTAGACGCTCTTTCAAACCCTGGGCCGCTTTGTTCGTGAAGGTGATGGCCAGGATCGTTTCAGGGTCCACGCCTTGAACGCCGGTTAAATACGCGATCCGATGCGTGATCACCCGCGTTTTCCCCGTGCCCGGACCAGCGAAAACCAATAAATGCCGCCCGGCAAAAGTCACCGCTTCTTTCTGAGCGGCGTTTAAAGGAGCCAGGATATGATCCGCCGCTGTTTGGGGTCGATTTTCTTGATGTTGATACATCGGGTTTCCCTATGCTTTAAGCCGCTTAACGCTTAAATCCGCTGAAGGAAAAACAAGGCCTCATAGTGCCGCGTTTGAGGAAAAAAATCGAAAGCTTGCGCACGCGTTATTTTATAACTTTGGGAAAGATGAGGTAAGTCCGCCTCGACGGTTCTTTTAGGATTGCAGGAGACATAGATCAAATGCGCCGGCGGATCGGCCGCCAACGCCTTGAGGGCCTTGGGGTGAAGCCCGGAACGGGGAGGGTCCAGGATCACGGCCCCGGATCGGATCTCCGGTTTTTTAAGCCAATCGGACAACACATCCTCCACTTGAGCCAAAACGAAGGTCAAGCGATCGCCGTTTTGATTTCCGGCATTGACTCGCGCGTCATCGATGCTAGAAACCACGGACTCGATGCCGACGGCCGGGCACCCGCAGCGTTCGGCCAACATAACGGCCATGACGCCGACCCCGCAATAGCAATCGAGGACGCAAGAAACGCCCAGGCGGCCGACGTGCGCCGCGATCTCGCCAAGCAGCAATTCGAAAGCGCGCGGGTTGGTCTGGAAAAAACTGCCCAAGGAATACCTGAACGGCCGGCCCAAAACATATTCATAAAGATACGGCCGGCCCGACAAGGTTTCGATTCGCTGCGGCACGGCCGTATCCGCCCAGCTGTCGTTGACCCCATGGAACAGGCTCAGCTCGAACAAATCGTTTTTTATGGAGGACAGGCGTTCGATCAACGATTGTCCGGGCAACTCTCGTTGCGAACTCGTCACCAGCGTCGCCAAAAACGCGCCCTTGCGTTCGATGGTCGCGCCTTTGCGCACCGCCAAATGACGCAAAAAACCATGGTGACGGCGCGGGTCGTAGGCCGCGCAATTTTCATGGATCGCCCAGAGGCGCACCGATTCGCCCAGACGCGCCAGAAACGGATCGAAAATCAAACACTCGGCCAAATCAAAACCTCTGTACCATTTCCCTTTTTCTTTGAACCCCAACGTCAACGAACCCGGCGGCCCGCCGGCTGCCAGACGAGGGGGTAGAAACGACAACTCGACTTTATTGCGGTAATTCCACGGATCAGGCGCCGGAACAAAATCGAACAAAGGAACGCCGAGCGCCGAGAGCAACCGCTCGAATTCGCTTTTTTTGGATTCAAGCTGAAGGGAATAATCTAAATCCTGCAATGTGCAGCCGCCGCAAACGCCGAAATGGCGGCAACGAAGAGCGGCGGCAATCACGGCGAAACGGCGGAAACCGGGAGGGCCGCCTTAAAAAAAGCGGTCAGTTTTTGCCGGTAAACCTGCGGCATCCGGTCGAAACATTCGGCATGATCGGCGCCGGGCACCAGCCACAACCGGGCTTTGCCGGGCATTTGTTGATTGACGATCCGTTCGATCGCGCGCCCGTCCGAAGGCCAGGCCAAATAATCCCGGTCGCCATAAATTAACAACAATGCTGAGGCTTTGAAACGCCGCGCCGTGTTGACCGGGCTGGCACCCTCGTGATCGGCCAATGCCGTCCGCAAATAAAGCAACGCGGTGTAGAGCCAGGCGAAAGGAAAAGCGGGCAGGCCGTAGTGAAATCCGATATACCGGCTGAGGGTCCGCCTGAAACTTAAAAAAGGCGCCTCCGCGGCGATCGCCGCAATCGTCCGGCCCTCCGGACGAGACGCGGCGTTCAAACCCACAACCGCGCCCATGGAAAGCGCATAGACCCCCAAAAAACGGCACCGCTCGGGATGAGTTGTTCTCAGCCACTGCAACGCTGCTGAAAAATCCCGGGTTTCATAAAACCCCAGGCTTGAAAGCCCGTGCCTGGGGCTTTCCCCGCACCCGCGAAAATCAAAATAGAAGAGATTGAATCCCTCGTCGGCCAGGTACCAGGTAAAAGGAAGGACGTCCCCGCTGTTGGTGCCCCAGCCATGGCAGCAAACGATCGTTTTATCCGATACACCGCTTCTGGCCGGAATCCACCAGCCGGACAGCCGCGCTCCGTCCGCCGCGCGAAACGAAACTTTTTCGTAAACCAGCCCGAACATGAACGGCAAATTGACGCTGCTTAAAATTTCCGGCACTAGGATGAGACTGGAATACTTCCACAAAACAGCGGCCGCCATCAAACAAACGGTTGGGATGATCAACCAACTCATGATCCCTAGCGCTTAAGGTCTTTGGCGCAGCGCCTGACGGCCTGAGTGAGCAGGGTTTTGAGCTTAAGGTAAACGCGCGGGCCCGGCCTTAATGCCGGGGCGGCCAATCCCAATATCTCTTCGGTGCAAATCAGTTCCCCGTCGCAGGAAGGACCCGAGCCCGCGCCGATGGTGGCGATGGACAAATCCCCGGTGATGGCCCCGGCCGAACGCGCGGGCATTCCCTCTAAAACGACGGCGAAACACCCGGCCTCCTGAAGGGCCCGGGCTTGTTCCTGAGAGCGTTCCCGGCTCTCAGCCCAGCGAAGATGCCCCATAACCGCGACGCCTGCCTGCACGATCTCGCGGGCGGATTTAATCACGGACGGCGAGCCTCCTTTGACCCGTACGGCGCGGGCCGAACCTTCCTTCATCAAGCGCCCGGCGTTTCTGGCCGCTTCCATCGGGGAAATCTCATAAGTCAAATAAGGCATATCCGCAATCACCAAGGCCCCGGCTTTGGCGCGGGCCACGGCGCGGGTATGGTGCAGCATTTCCTCAAGCGTCACCGGCAACGCGCTCGGGTAACCCAAGGCCAGGGTACCGACCGAATGATCCGCCACCAGCATGGCGTCCACGAAACCCGCGGCGTTCATAATCCGCGCCAACCCGTAGGAATACACCGTAAAAACGGAAATCTTCTCCTTGGAGGATTTTTTCCGCCCGAACAGCTCCTTAGCTCTACTGTGCCACATACCCATTTCGGCTGCAATTTTTGCTTTTGGCCTGCGACTTCGCCGGATTTTTTTCACATATATTCCATATATGCTCAAAAAATCCGGCTTTGTCTCGGCTCAAAATCCAAAATTTCGCCATGAAAGCGGTACGTAGCACAGTAGAGTTGGGCGTCACGCGCGTTTTAATCATCCAGCCGCCTAACCGCATCCGAAGGCAGCCTCTCGGCTAAAACCGCAATGCGTTCACCCAACACGGGATGAGTCATCCGAGGGCAAAGCTCGGCCAGGGGTTTCAAGGCGAAGGCGCGCCGATGAAGGCGGGGGTGCGGGATGACGAGCCATGAGCGGCGCACCCGCCGTCGTCCGTACAAAAGGATATCCATATCGATTTCCCTGGGCCCCCATCGCCGGCGCTTTCTGCGGCCCAGCTCCAGTTCCGTTTTTTTGGCCCAAATCAAAAGAGCCGCGGGTTCCAGCCGCGTCTCAATCGCCACGGCTTGATTGAAAAAAGCCCGCTGGCGTAAAAAACCTTCGGGCCGGGTTTCCCAAACGGACGACGCCTCAAGCATTGTCGTTTTGGCCCATCCCTTGACGGCTCCGGCGGCGGCGCGCAAATAACGCCGGCGATTGCCGACGTTCGACCCCAATAAAAGATACGCCAAGGCCATGGCTCAAGAGCGCTGTTTTTGGCGGCGTCCCGATGCTAAATCCACCACCGAGGCCACGCGCGCGAGGGCTTCTTTGATTCGGCCTTCGCTCTGGCATAAAGCGAAACGCATATAGCTATTGCCACCCGGGCCGAATCCTTCCCCGGGCACGGTCAGCACATTAACGCGCTCCTTGAGCTCGGCCGTAAAATGAGAGCGGCCGGGGCGAGCCCAAACATAAAAAGTCGCCCCCGAACGAAACACGCCGAATCCCATGGCGCCCAAGGCCTCCTCGGCCACGGCCCGGCGGCGGCCGTAAATTGCCCTTAAACGCCGCAATTCGGCGTCGCGCTCCGGCATCTCCAACAAAAACTGCCCGACGGATTGAACCCAATTGCAGACGCCCGAATCATAAGTGTCCTTGAGCTTCAACAGCGCGCTGATGACATCCGGCTCGCCGCAAACCCAGCCCAAGCGCAAGCCCGGCAAGCCGAACGACTTGGAAAAAGAATGAAACTCGACGGCCCGCCCGCGCGCTTGGGGAATCTCAAAAATACTGGGAGCCGCTCGGTTGCCGAAGCTCATTTCATTGTAAGCGGCGTCGGAAATCATAAAAACGTCTTTTTTCTTGGCCCAGGCCGTCAATTCCTTGAAATGCTCGCGTGTCACGCAGGCGCCGGTGGGATTATTAGGATAATTGAAGCAAATCGCTTTGCCGCCTTTGGATTTGGCGTAATCGAGCCAGAATCCATTGTTCTCCTCCATCGTCAATATTTCCGTGGTCCCCCCGGCCAACCCCGCGGCGCGGCCGTACACCGGGTAAGCCAAGGACCCGGTCAGAAGCTTCTGCCCCGGGTCGATGAGCACGTGAATCAAGTGAGCGATGCCCTCTTTCGAGCCGGAACAAACCGCGATCTCGCGCTCCGGGTCGAAACGCGCGCCGTAGCGATCCTGCATCCATCGGGCAATGGCCCGGCGCAAACCGATTTGGCCGCGGCCGGGAGGGTAGCGGTTGGCGCCTTTGGCTCGCAAGGCCACGCGGAAAGCCTCTTCCAGAATCTGCTGGTTAACGCCCTCGTCCGGGTCGCCCACGCTCAAGTCGATGGGTTTGTAAGCGGATCGATGCCCGAGCCCCTGGCGGACCTGCACGAATAAATACTGGCTAAGACGATCGAGCCTTTTGCTAACGATGCTTGCCATGAGCCGCCTCCAAAACATTCGAAAAACGGTAGAGCCCAGGCTTTTGGCCGTGCGCCCAACGGGCCGCAAACAGCGCGCCCGCGGCAAACGCGTCCCGGGAATAAACGCGATGGCCGAATTCAATAACCTCGTAAGGCGTCGTCAAATAAACGGTATGCTCGCCCGGAATATCCCCCAGCCTCAACGAACAAATATCCGGTTTTTCCCCGGTCACATCGGTCAAGAGACCGGCCAGATCAAGCGCCGTGCCGCTGGGCGAATCTTTTTTGCCCCGGCGGTGAAGTTCAACCAAGCCGCTGTCGAAATCTTCTCCCAGGGCCCCAACCGCGCTGTTGATGGCCCTGCGGATCATGGCGATGCCCAAAGAAAAGTTGGCGTCTAAAACAATGGGCATGGACTTGGCGATGTCGCCGACCCGGCGCGCTTCGTCGCTTGAAAATCCGGTGGTGCCGATCACCGCGGCCTTGCCCATGGTTTTGATTTCATCTAAATGGGCTAGCGTCGCCTGCGGATTCGTGAACTCAATCAACACGTCGGCCATTTCCATGATTTCGGCGGCCTTGATCCCGATGGCGACGGTTTCGCTCGCGCCCTCGTGACGCGGCTCACGGACCAACCCGCCCACCAACGACACGCGCTCGTCGGACTCAGCCAAAGCGGCCACGCGGGAGCCCAAGCGTCCGTACAAACCGCCGACCGCGATTTTAATTTTACGCGGCGAACTCATCAGGCCGTCACCGGCTCCTTGATCAAACCCGCGTCCCGCAAGGCCCGTTCCACCTTCTGCGCGTTTGAGGGCTCGATCTCGACGAGAGGGGCGCGCAATTCTCCCGAAGCAAACCGGCCGAGGCGCTTCAAGGCCCACTTGACCGGCGCCGGATTGCTCTCCACAAACAAAGAACGGACCAAGGGAAAAAGCCTCAAATGAATTTGCCTGGCTCCCTCGATATCGGACCGATCCCAGGCCGCGCAGCAATCAGCGGCCAAACGCGGAGCCACATTGCCGACGACCGACACGGCGCCCGCGGCGCCCACGGCCAGCATGGGCAAGGTCAATGAATCGTCCCCGGACAACACGGCGAATCCCTCCGGAGCTTCGCGGATGATGGCGCTGGCTTGATCAAGATTGCCCGACGATTCCTTAATCGCCTTGATCGTCGGGAACTCTTTGGCCAGACGCAGCACGGTCGCGGGCTCGATATTGACGCTGGTGCGCCCCGGCACGTTGTAAATGCAAATCGGCGTGCGGACGCCGGCGGCGATTTGAGCGTAATGATGGTACAGGCCCTGCTGGGTCGGCTTATTGTAATAAGGCGTCACCACCAGCAAAGCGTCCACGCCCAAGGCGCTGACTTTGGTGGCAAGCTCAAGCGTTTTTTTAGTGGCATTGCCGCCGCAACCGGCTAAAACCGGAACGCGGCCTTTGGCTATTTCCACCGTCTTCCTGATCACCCCCAAATGCTCCTCTTCGCTTAAGGCCGGAGATTCCCCGGTGGTGCCGCAAGGAACAAGACCGCCCACGCCTTCTTCTATTTGCCAACGCACAAAATGTTCCAACGACGCCCAATCAACGGCGCCGTCTTTAAACGGTGTCGCCAAGGCCGTTAAAATTCCGCGCAGCTTCATATAAAGACTCCTCCTTCAAAAACCAGATCAATGCCGCCCTCAAGGCCGTAATGCCCGCCATCGGCGACGACTTTCATGCGGCCGCCCTGCGTTTGCACGTCGGCGATGGGACCGGGAATCTTGCCCAACGATTTTGCCGCGAACACCGAGGCCAGCACGCCGCTGCCGCAGGATTTTGTTTCCCGCTCAACGCCGCGCTCATAAGTCCGGACAGCCAAGCGGCCGGGCGCCAAAACTTCAACGAAGTCCACGTTCGTTCCCTCGGGCGCGAAGGCGCGATGGTAACGCACCGAACGCCCGATGCTTTCGACAGCCGCATCCCTGACGCTGGGGACTAAACACACCGCATGAGGGCACCCCGACCAAACCCGGTGAAAAATAGCGGACAGCGAGCCGCCGGCCTCGATCTCGACGGCGGCGGGTTCCATAAATCGAGGCGGTTCGATATTCAAAAGAGCGGCCGCGCTTTTTTTGACGCCCACGGGAATCGCGCCGGCGTCGGTGAGCACCATGATCGCGCCGCCGGGGGGGACCCTTCTGCGACCCCACTCGTAAAATCCGCTGGTCCTGGTCCCATTGCCGCAAAAAGCCCGGCTGCCGTCCGGGTTAAAAAACGTCATACGCACGGCGGGCTTGGAACTTTTAACGCCGGAGATCGCGATCAATCCGTCCGTGGCAAATTCTCCGGAGAGACGCCGCGCAGCCGCAGGCAAGGACGCCGCCTTGAGCGCCCGGTTGGCGGCGTCGCGCAAATCTAAAAGAACAAATGTATTGCCCGTGGCCGAATATTTGCGAACCGACAAGCGGCGCGGTTTTGAGCCGGTCATCGGGCGACGCCCTTCGACAGGCGCTCCAAAAGGTCCGCCCCGGCGGTATCGCCGTTTAAATTCTTCTTCGCCAATTTCCCGGGCAAAGCCGCCTGTTCCCCGGCCAAACGACGGCCGGCGGCATGCCCCAACACAACCCAAGGATCGGGCTCCGAAGCCGCAAGTTCACGCTCGAATAACCGCGCCGATGCCACGGGCGCGGCCTTGGCGAAATAAGCGCGGGCCTCATGAAAACGCCCCAAACGCCAAAGGCACCACCCCTTCCAAAAGGCCGCGCTTGGACGATCGGTCGAGAGGTGATTAAACGCCTCCAAAGCCGCCGGCCATTCGCCTTTAGCGGCGCGCAAGCGCCCCTCGAGCGCCCAATCCGCCTCAATGCGATGATTGATGCGGCCCAGAGCATCCAACGCTTCCTCGTAAAGGAACAACTCGCCCGCGATCCAGGCCGATTCCCGCAACGCCAAATCACAAGAATCTCCCGGGCAGGATTGGCGCACGCACCACTGGATATGCTCGCGAGCTTGAGAAAAAAGGCCTACTTGACGGTAAAGATAAGCCAACGCAAAACGGATTTTGACGCTGTGCGTGAACCGGCGCCTGCTTTGTTCCAGCACGGTCAGGGCCTCGTTCCATTGACGGTTCTGCAGCGCCTGGCGGACGCGGCGTTCCGTCTGTTTGAATTCCTTGGTTTGCTCGATGCCGAACCAATTGTAGGCGTTCAGGCGGCAAGGCCAACAACCGATCATCAACGCCGCCAAGCAACAAACGAATGTTTTCATTTCAAAGCCGTTTGTTCCAAGGCAAAAAATTCAGGCCCCAACGTCTCGATCGCTTTGGTGATAAAAGCCAAACGTAATTGCTGCGAATGGGAACGCGCTTCGCGCAAACCCATCTCCCATATTTCCTTCCAGCGCCACAGCTCGAACATCTCCACGCCAGAAGGAAAAAATCTCAAGACATAGTCCCCGCCGTTATAAGTGGTCGATTCCATGCGGTTTCCCATAATTTCAATCGAACGGTACAGGGCGCGCAACGATGACGGCGGGCGGGTCATGGGCTGATCATAAGAACGGGCGGAGACATCCACCACCAGCACGTTTTTAGCGCCCAAAATGGCCACCATCTCCGTCGGAATGTTATAAAGCAAGCCCCCATCCACTAAAAAATGCTGGCGGATGCTGACCGGACGAAAAAGCCCGGGGATCGTGGCCGCTGCCAGCAAAGCCGGAGCCAACGGCCCTTCTTTCAACAAAATCAACTCCCCGGTCACCAAGTCCGTGGCGCAAATGGCCAGAGGGAATTTGGTTTCAGCAAAGGTTTTCTTATCGATCGCCGCGCTCAACCAACGCTGATAGAGTTCCGTCGGCGCGCCGCCGTCTTTGAGCGCCAGCGTTAAAAATTTTGTCTTCGTGAAGCGGGACATGCGGCTGAACCCGATTTCCTGGGCCATTTTTTCAATCTTTTCGATGCCGACTCCGGCCGCATACACGCCGCCGACCAAGGCGCCCATGCTGGTGGCGGCCATGGAATCAATGGGAAAACCGATCTCTTCTAAATGGCGCAAAATGCCGATATGCGCCATGCCCCGGGCCCCGCCGCCGGATAACACCAAGCCGGTCGGGCCGCGCTTGGCTTTAGGCAGATGCCGCCATAAATCCCAAAGAAGATCGATCGCCGTATCGCGCGCCGACGGCACGGCCAACGCTTCATCCACATCATAAGCTGGCGTATAGATCGGCTCGGCCCGCAAAAAAGGCGCCAAGAAAAAAACGGACAAACAAATCGCCGCAAATTTAACCGTCATGGCAAATCCCTTCCGATAGCGTATTCAAACTCATAACGCGCGCGCAAAGCGGCCGCTTGAGCCTCGAAGTAACGTTCGCGGGCCATTTTATAGCGATGGTACAGCTCCAAACGGTCCTCGGTGGAACGCATCGAAGCGCGCGCCCTGGCGTAAAGCTCGCGCCAGCGTTCCACATGCTCTTTGCGTTTGGACAAAATCCCCATTTGAGACGCGAGCTTAAAATGCGCCTGACGCACTTCAAGGCCGATGGCGTCGTCAATCTCCACGCGGCGGACTTGGCCCTTCCTCTGCTGCGCCTTGCGCTCGCGAATCGTGGCCCAATTGTCCCAGGAAAAAGGCAAGTGGACCCGCAGCATGCCGGACCAATTATTGGTCCTCAACGGAAACTCGTTGCCCAGGAACTCCGACATACCGGCCAAACTCACCACCGGGCTTCGCGAGGCCAAGGCAATGGCCACCTGCGTCGCGTTCATTTCGCTTTCCAAGGCTTCGGTCCTGTATTCCGAACGAAACTCGCGCGCCCAGGAAAGCGATTCGTTCAACGTCGGCAATTTTTTAGGCAGTTCCTGATCGTCCAAACGTCCGGTGACGCGGACTTCGCTCGATAAATCCATGCCGATGGAACGCAACAGCGCAAACACGGTTTGCCTTTTCTCCCTGGCCGCGGTCTGATCCCGAAGCTCCTCGAGTTCGAGCTTCTCATCTTCCCAGATCAGACGGGCGCCGGGCTGATCCGAAGAGGGCCTGAGCGTTTCCAATTCTTTGGCCAAACTCTCCATTAACTGCTCTTTTTCCACCGCAGATAAGGCGTCCAAAAAAGCGAAGCGCACGTCCCGGATCACGCGAAACGTGGTCCGGTCGCGGTCGGACCTCGCTTTTTCCAAAGCGGCCTTGGCCAGAACCACCGCGTTCCTTAATTTTCCGCCCGTATAAAGCACCTGCTCGATGGTGCCGCGGCCAAGGTACAGCCGCCGGTTATCGGACGGGGACAACACGACGCCGCCGAACCCCTCGGAAACCACAAGGCTGCGCTCGGCCTCAAAACCGGTGGCGGTCGCGTCAAAACCCAACTGCGGCAGCAACAAATGCCGCGCCATCTTCAGGCGCTGCTCCGCGATCGCGATTTCCTCCAACGAAGCCAATAGGCTCGGATTATTGAGCAAAGCCAAGCGCTCGGCTTCCTCGCGATCGATTTTTTTGATCACGATCGAGGATTCTTGAGCGAACGCGCAAGGCGCGGACGCCCACAAAAAACAGCAGGCGATCAACGCCCGCCGGTACCCAGATATTTTCATGCCAGTCATGCCAGTGCTAATTTCTCGTTTGATACGCTCCGAACGCATCCCGGAAAACTTGGGTGATTTCTCCCACCGTCGCATAAGCGCCAACGGCGTCAAGCACCGCAGGCATCACGTTCTGGCGCTCATCCGCGGCCGTATCTTTTAGACGCTTGAGCGTTTCTCGAACGCGGCCCTGGTCGCGCATTTTCTTAACGCGCTTGAGGCTCGCGATCTGAGCGCGCTCAACCGTATGAGGAACTTTCAAAATTTTGGGGCGCTGGGCATCCGTGACATAAGCATTGACGCCCACGACTTGGCGTCCGCCCTCCCTCATCTCGGTTTCGTAGCGATAGGCGCTGTCCGCGATGCGGCGGTGGAAATACCCCCGGCTCAAAGCCCCGACCACGCCGCCCATGCCCTCGATTTCCCCGATGATTTTAGCGGCCTCCTCTTCCATCGTGTCCGTCAAATGCTCGACATAATAAGAGCCGCCCAACGGATCCACGGTATCCGCCACGCCGGACTCATGGGCGATGATTTGCTGCGTTCGCAAGGCCACGCGAACCGCCTCTTCCGTAGGCAGGCATAATGCCTCGTCATAGGAATTCGTATGCAGGCTCTGCGTGCCGCCCAACACAGCGGCTAGGGCCTGATACGCGGTCCTGACGATATTGTTCAAGGGCTGCTGAGCGGTCAAGGACACGCCCGCGGTCTGGCAATGCGTGGCCAAAATCCAGGAAATCTCCCGCTTGGCGCCCACCTCGTCTCTCATAAATTTAGCCCACAGCCGCCGCGCGGCGCGCAACTTGGCGATTTCTTCAAAAAAATAATTATGGATATCGAAAAAGAAAGAACAACTGCGCGCGATGCGATCCGGGTCATAGCCGCGATTGACCATGCGCCGGACATACTCACGCCCGTTGGCCAAGGTGAACGCCAATTCTTCGACGGCCGTGGCCCCGGCTTCGCGGATGTGGTAGCCGGAAATAGAGATGGGGAAATAACGCGGCACATTGTCCACCGCGTACGCCATCAAATCGCCCACCAAGCGCAAGGACGGCTCCGGGGGAAAAAGATATTCGTTTTGGGCGATGAATTCCTTCAAAATATCCGTCTGGCAGGTGCCGCGCACGCGGTTGAAGGGAACTTGCTGAGCCTCGGCGATTTTCAAATACATGGCGAATAACGTCACCGCCGGCAAATTAATCGTCATGGAGGTGGAAACCTCTTTAAGGTTGATGCCCTGGAAGAGAATTTCAAAATCTTTCAGCGTGTCGATGGCCACGCCTTCTTTGCCGACTTCCCCCTCGGATTGCGGATCATCGGAATCCAAGCCCATCAAGGTCGGCAAGTCGAAGGCCACGGATAAACCGGTTTCTCCGTGATTGAGCAAATATTTCAAGCGCTGATTCGTTTCCTTGGGCGTGCCATGGCCGGAGAATTGACGCATGGTCCACAACTTTGATCGATAACCGCCCGGCAGAATGCCGCGCGTAAATGGAAAATGCCCGGGCTCGCCTAGTTTTTCCGGCGTGACCGCAGGGTCCCCGCCGTTGGGTTTTGGACCGTAAACCCGCTCAACGGGAATACCCGAAAGGGTGGCGAATATAGGCCGCTCTTCCATGAACAAGCATTATCGCATTTTAAGCCGATCTCCCCTCGGGAACTTGCCGCACCACAATTCAGAAATCGGTAGAAAATGCCGCCCAAAGACCGAGGATAGATTCATTCAATCGCTGATCCTTGGGCCAGAACAGGCCGTCGCCGAAATAGTCTTGGCGGCTGACGCGCAATCCGCCGCGAAGGTCAAATCCTGTTTTTGGTTCGAAGCCCAGGCCCGCCCAAAAAATCGGCGTCAGAACCCTGGGATCGGCGTAATGCGTCCAAAATTCGCCGGTGAATAAAAGTTCCGTTCGCGCGATTAATGCGCGCTCCAAACCAAAACGCAAACCTCGAACGTCTTGATACGCAGGCGGCTCGAAGGAAGAAAGCCCCATGGCCTGTTGTTGAAATAAAGCCGTATCCCAAAGCAGCCCGGCGCCGGCATCGGACACTAAACGCCCGCCGGCTTTCATCCTCGAGAAATAAATCTGATGAAATTCCGCCCAAAAACGTTTCCCCTGGCCGCCGGTGAACGCCAGCCCTATGCTCAAATGAGCCGGCAATTCGACGGTTGAAGCCAAGGGCGTCCGGCCGGACGCCCAGGCCGTTTGAGTGCTTTGATAAACAACATCATGGCTTGACGTTTTAAGGCGCAAGGGGCTATCCCAAGCCAACGCCCATAACCAATCTTTAGGTAAAACCCCATAAAAACCAATGCCCGCGCCCAGGGCCTGAGCTGACAGATTTTCACGGATCAACCAGGCTTGCGATTGATCAGGCTCGCGGCGCTCAACTTCAAAATTGCGCCCTAAACTCCCGTAAATAACATGCGCCCCTGCCCAAAAACGGTTCTCCAGGACTGAAGACCGCAGGCCGAATCGAAGCATCGGTCCCCTCATTTGATCTTGATAATGCATGGACCCTTGTCCATCGCCATTTTTAAAAAGCCCCCGGGTTTCCACGGTTCGATGCAGCATATTTTCCCGAAACGCAAGATCAAGCCAAAGCCCAGGCGTTTGACGCAGGCGGCGTTGAATGCTCACGGCCGGGGCCAACGGCTCCTCCCAAGAAAATTCCCGGGCCACCGGTTCCTTGGAACGCGCGCGAATAATACGCGCTCCCTGGGTCAAAAAACCCGTGCTTAATCGCCAGTTAACACAGGATCGATACGCAGGGTGAGCGCCAAAAAGACTTGCCGGCCCGGCGGTTTCCCGGGGCTTCAATGATAACCAAGGATCCGACCAATGACGGGAATCGAGGTAGCCGGCGCGCAGGTCAACGGCGGCCGTCGCAAAAAAACACAAAACAAGAACCTGTTTCACCAATGCACCGCCAATTCCGTTTTAAAATCCCAGCGCGAAAGCCCAAGAACATCGTCGCGATCATCAGTGAGGCGGGGGATTGACGCTGTTTCGCTGCCCGAGAGCGTCGTTTGCCCCCATTTCACCCATAAACTGATGTTTTCACCGAATGTTTCTTCAAGCGCCACGGCCGAGCGCCATCCTCGTCTCGCCCAGGAAGCGAATAATGATTGATAAGCGATGGAGGCAAGCGTAAGCCTGCGCCAATAAAGTTCGGGAGATGAAAGATAAACATGGCGCGAACCGAGCAGGGCCTCGCCCGCGTCGAAATAAAGAATTTTGGCGTAAACAACAGGTCCGCCTTTGGGCCGGAGCTTGGCGCGACAATAAACATCCCAGCCTTCGGCGCGTTCCGCCGGAAACTGCGTCACGGACATTCGCCGGTGATCCGCGCCCGCAGCCACGGCCCACCTCAACCGATCCCAACCTGTCTCAAGCCGCCAACTTCGCTCAAAAAGCGCCGCAACGCGCGGGTCTTTCTTCGCATCGACCAAATAAGGCTCGCGCTCCGCGTCGAAACGTAGATAAACAAAACGTCCCCTGCCGAAGGAAACTCGGTCATCGCCGCGCAGCCGAAGCGTCCATCTGGAATCAATCGGCGCGTGACTTAACGAGGAACCTGAAAACTCGCTTCTTAAATTACGTTCGGCATAGACATGACCGCCGAGCTCATGGTGGGAAAAACGGGTCAGGGTCGCGGCAAAAGCCCCCTGGCGATTACCCGGCCGGGCATCGCCCAAACGCACGCCATCCGCCAAACGCGAAACGTAATCGGAACTGAAATGAAAAATACCGGCTGTTTGCTGTTGACCACGATCGCGCCGCCGCCAACCGATGATCACGGCGGGCGCTTTGTGGCCGCTCCAAAAAGAGCCGGCCATTTCACCGACCAGCGCGTGCTCGTCGCTCATCTTCCATTCGGCATCGATGCCGAAAAGCGCCGAACGCCGGCCGTGAAAAGCCTGGTCCCAGCGATGATCTAAAGCGGGAACATCAAGATCAGGTTCCGGGGAGATCTCGCGGTCGACCCGCGTGACAACGGCTCCCAAACCGATGAAAACCGGCGCCGATAACCGTTCGGCCCTGAAAATCGCCGCTTCCTCCTTCAGGGTGTTTCTCCGGTTCAACGACGATTGGTTCCCGAATTCCCCCCAAAAACTTCCGGCCAACGATGAATAATCTTCGGCCAAACGGCCGTCCTCGGATACCCGTCCGTGCAGCGGCGTTTGCGCTAACGCGGCCAGCCATCGCCACGGTCCCTGCGCCGCTTGCACGGCTAGTCCACGAAATCCGGTATTCTCATAGCTCGAGCGGTTGGGAACAATTCGAGCCTGATGGCTAGGCCAAAGAAAAGGCCGGTACGAAGTCCCGGGATAAACGGCGGCGACAAGCCCCTGGCCCCAGCCCGCCAAAAAATCACCCGCCAAAACATCAACGCCGCCTTTTGAAAACCCCAGCGTTCCATGGCGTAACCAAAGATTGCGCCGGCCCCAAACAACGGATTGTTCGCTCGCGCCGCTTCCCGTCTCATCCCGGCGCAACAGCACCCAGTCTGCCGTCCAACGTTCGCCGCTTCCACGCTCGATGCGCATGGAGGTTCTGTTGTACAAATACAGAGGGCTTAAAAAAGATCCGGGCGTCGTCACGCCGAATGTCTCGGCATTGGGTTTATCCGCGCGAAAACGCCAAACGGATTCCCCGGAAAACTCTTTCAACGGATCAAGGGACACCGCTTCGATGATTTCCGAATAGCCTTCGATGAACTCGAGTCCGGTTGGTTCGTCGCCGCGCAGCGATGGGTCCCTAAAATAAAAAGTCGATAATGGCTCCAGAACACCGGCCGTTCTTCTTGCGGGGGCATCCGCCGGATAAAGCGGCCATGCACAAAAATAAAAAATCAAAAAAACGACCGCGCAAGCCGTTCTCGAATTACTCGCTTTCGTCGCCGTAGCGCTGCAGGTAGGTTTCTCGGGCAAGCTGGGCAATATGTTTCCTGAAGGCCTTGTCTTTAACGATGAACAAATCGTTCCAGCGCTTCTGCGAAGCGCGCCACTGGGATGGATAGCCGATCCACCAATGCTCGGGATCCGCGCTCCACTTGCTTCTCATCAAGGAAAAACGCACGGCCACCGCCTCGTCAATCCAAAGCTCACCGTGCGCGATGCGCAGGCTCCGGCGGCCGCGCACCGGTTCCAATGCGACGATGCGGACATTCGGGCGCGCCGGAACCGGCGATGCCGTCGAACGGCCCGCGATCGTATCCTGCACGGATTTCATCGTCTGGTCTCTTAAAACAGGAAGGGCGAAATCGATTTCCGGCCGGCTATGGCCGTTCTTCATCACCGAGGCGGGAAGACGCACGGCCGGGAATCGCTCATCCATGGAAGCCCGCGCATCCCTGATTTCGTAAAAACCAAAATCCAGATCGAAGGTCAGGAGTTGGCCTTTGCGTTCAGTGAGCTTAACGCGCGGCTGGGGCGGGTTCGCCGCCCATGTTGAGGCTGCGCACAATAGCCACAAGCTCGCCGATATCCATAACTTCATAATCCGCGCCGCCGCTGCCTTTATTAAATTCATCTCCATATTTCGCAAACACCGCGGTCATGCCCACGCCTTTGGCGCCGACCATGTCGCGCTCCGCCCAATCGCCGATCATAATCGCTTCGGCAGGTTGAACGTTCAATTTTTCCAAGACCAGACGAAACGGTTTAGGCGAAGGCTTCCTCTCGCCGGTGTCGTCGAAGGTCACCACCGCGTCAAAATAGTGGGCCAACCCCAACCCCACGATTCTCATGAACACCTGCAGTTTGGGCGCGTCCGAAACAACGCCCATTTTAATGCCCAGGCGCGCCAAATTCGTCAACGTGGGATGAACATGCGGGTAAACGGCCAAATAAGCGTCTTTGGCGCGGCGGTATCCTAAAATTCCGGCTGCCAAAATCCGGTGATCCACGCGGCCCAAGAGTTCGACCAAAACTTTGTCGAAAATCTGCTGATTTTCAATGCCTTCGCGCCAGTAAACTTGGAAAATTTTATCCACCAGCTCCTGTTTGACGCCCGGCAGCCCGGCGTCAAGCATGGCTTCCACGGCCGCGTCCACGGCATGGCGCTTCATGCGCATGAAATTGACTAAGGTATTGTCGATATCAAAAACAATAGCTTTGATCATGATCTTCCAGAGCCGAAAGTTTAGCAATTTTCCGTCGGAGAACGGCTTTTTGAAAAAAACACCGGACTCCACCAAACCAACGGGCAAACCCCCCTTGCGCGTTTTGGATTTCGGGACAAAAATACGAGTAGGCCCCCAAGAAATTGTTGACGGGGTGCCAGTGGAGGGAGAGCGTAAAGCTCTCCCCAGTTTTTTCTAGCGGACGCAGCGACCGCTAGGTTTTTCGAGGAAAACGAAAAGGAAGCGGTAAAAAATCCTTGAGGGGACGCACCACGGGCGGACGGGAACCCTGATCTAGGCAAATTAAAGTCTCCGGAGACGCGAATTCCGCCATCACCTGCAAACAGGCCCCGCAGGGGCTCTTTTCCACCGGGTCTTCGGTCACAATGGCCACGGCTTTGAGCTTTTTTTCCCCCTCGTAAACCGCCTTAAAAATGCCCACACGCTCGGCGCAGACCGTTAAGCCGTAAGACGCGTTTTCGATATTGGATCCGGTGTAAATGCGCCCGTCTGCGGTCAAGACAGCGGCCCCGACGCGAAATTTCGAATAAGGCGCGTAGGCGCTAAAAACGGCGCGGCGGGCTAAAGCAAGCAACTCGCGGATATCCTCTCGAGAAACTTTTTTAGGGCCTTGTTTAATCACTATTTTTTCACGTAGCGGCCCACCAAAAGCCTGAGTTTTTGGGCCGTGGAGCGGCTCATGTATTTAGGATCGGTGACTAAGGCCGTGGACAAGGCATCCGGACACGGGCAACCGGCCCTAGGCAAACGGCTGATCTTGGGGATGGCGTCTTTTAAAACGCGCTGGACGCGATTGACGCCTTCCTTTAAATTCTCGATCACCTTGGAGGCGTTAACCGCTTCTTCGCCTTCCTTCCAGCAATCGTAATCCGTGACAAAGGCGATCAACGAAAAACATAGTTCGGCTTCCCGGGCGAGCTTGGCCTCCGGCAAAGCGGTCATGCCGATCACCGAATAACCCGAACGCCGGTGCTCCAACGATTCCGCTCTGGTTGAGAAGGCCGGGCCCTCCATGCACACATAAACCCCGCCGTCATGAGCGGGCAAACCCAAATCCCCGGCGCTGTCAACGACGACGCGGGAGAGTGCCGGGCAGATCGGCCGGTCAAATTGCACATGGGCCACCATCCCCTGCCCGAAAAAACTCTGCACCCTTAAACGCGTTTTATCCACCAGCTGATCCGGGATCACCAAATGCATGGGCGCCAATTCCTCCTTCAAGCTTCCCGTGGCGCCCACGCTCAGCACCCGTTCAACGCCGAGCGATTTCAAGGCGAAAATATTGGCCCGGGCGTTGATTTCCGTGGGCAAAATGCGATGCCCGCGCGCATGCCTGGGCAGAAAAGCCACCGGGATTCCGGCCACATCAACGATGGCGATGGAATCGGAGGGCCGGCCGAACGGCGTTTTCACGCTGACCTGGCGGATCAAACGGCAGCCTTCCATCTGATAAAGACCGCTGCCGCCGATCACCCCGATTTTGACGCCGGCTGACGATTTCATGACTAAAAAACCTCCCTGATCATGCGTCCGGCGGCCGGACGCGACGACGACAATACGTACGCCCGGCGCATATACTCTGCGGCCATTCTACAATCTTGCCGGTTCGCGCTCCGGCTTAAGCCCACCGCCACGGTTTCGCCCGGACGTACCCGGTCGCCGCGTTTCTTCAACAAAATAATGCCGGCTGAATGATCCACCTCATCCTCACGGCGCCGCCGCAAAACGCCCAAATAAAGCGAGGCTCGGGCGATCAATCGCGCATCAACAAAACGGATAAAACCTCGGCCGCGGCCCAACGTTGCCTTAATCCGGACACGGGGTTTGGGCAAATGCGCTTCAAGCCCGGCGGAAACCTCGGCGGAAACCCCCTGCGCCCTGAGCATGTCTTGGAATTTGGCCCAGGCGCGGCCCGATCTTAACGATTCAAACACCCGGTCTCTGGCGTCTTGCTTGCTGCGGACTCCCCCGGTCAGGCGCAGCATATGATGGATCAGTTCAACGGTCACCTCCAGATAGTCCTCCACCCCGCGAAAATGATCCCGTTGAAGCGATGATCCGGGTTTTAAAATATCCACGGCTTGCAGAATCTCCGGCGCATTGCCGACGGCCCGGCCTAACGGCTCATCCATATAGCTCATCACCGCCGCGCTTTTCAGCCCGGAGTCTTTGGCTGTTTTAACCAAGGCCTTAGCCAAGGCGCGGGCTTCGGCGTAGGAGCCGAAAATCGCGCCGCGTCCGAATTTGACGTCGAAAACCAAGGCCCGCAACCCCTCGATTAATTTTTTGGAAATAATGCTCGACACAATCAACCCCACGGCATCAACGGCGCCGATGGCATCGCGCAAAGCGTAAAGCTTTTGATCCACGCCGGCCATGGCCGGGCTTTGACCGAACATGGCTAACCCGATACGCTCGATTTGTCGCTCGATGCGCCGGGCCTCCAAACGCGCCTGAAAACCGGGGATGGACTCGAGTTTATCCAACGTGCCGCCCGTCAATCCTAAAGAACGGCCGCTCATCATGGGCACGAGAAGACCCAGGCTTGCGGCCAGAGGCGCCAACACCAGACTGATGCCGTCGCCCACCCCGCCCGTGGAATGTTTATCCACGGCCGAATATTTGGCGCCGAACGATAATCGCTCGGAATAACGGGCCATGGATCGGGTCAAAGCCACGGCTTCAGCGTGACTCATGCCTTTTAAGCGCACGGCCATCAAGAAAGCCGCGATTTGATCATCCGTCCAAGCGCTCCGATCAACGGCGCAGGCGAAAGCGTCGATTTGATCCGGAGTTAAGGCGCGGCCGTTTTTTTTGACCGCAATCAATTCGTGATAATCGACGCTAAATGCTTTCAATAAAGGACAAGAGGAGTTTGGAAAAAGGAGTTTCGATTTGACGGCCGTAATCAAGCACTTCCTGGTGGGAAAGCTTGTGTTTGGGAACAAGGCCGCTGGCCATATTGCTGACCCAGCCTAAGCCGGCCACGCGCAAGCCGAGCGAACGCGCGACCAGGGCCTCGGCGGTCACGGACATGCCCACAACGTCCGCGCCCAATTTCGCGAACGCCCGAACCTCGGCCGGGGTTTCATAACTGGGCCCGTCGGTTGAGGCGTACACCCCGGGAAACGCGCGCAGTTTCAATCGCTTGGCCGAACCCAACAGTTTGGCGCGCAATTCGCGGTCATAAACCTCGGTGCAATCCACGAATTGAGTCGTTCCCCTCAACGGGTTCGTGGATTGCAGATGAATATGATCGGACAGCACGACGAAATCTTTCGTCTTGAAACGGCGCTTTAAAGAGCCGCAGGCGAACGTGAGGATTAAGGTCGTCACGCCCAAAGTTTTCAAATAACGCACCGGTTCCACGACTAAATGTATGGGGAATCCTTCGTAATAATGAAGCCGGCCTTGCAGGATGAGCAGGTCCCGGTTCTTGTATTTGGCTTTGATCATGCGCCGGTGATGGCCCAACGGAGGCACGCGGCCTTCGAGTTCCTCCCCCAATACGCGGTTTAACGGCGTGATATCGCTGGTTTGCAAGCGATCCACGACGCTGCCTAAACCGCTGCCGAGAATAACGCCGATCATCAGAGGGGAACCTTCTCGGCCTCAGGCTCACGCTTGAGCAAAACCGCCTTTAAATTACGGCGCGTGGAAGGATCTTTAACGATCCAAAAAATGGCCAGCGCTAAATAGAAAACGCCGAAACCCAGACGCACCGTTGTTCCGGGCAGAAAAAGTTGAACAATGAACAAGCCGAACAGCATCCCCGCTTCGCTGAGGGAAAAATTAAAATTGCAGAACACGATCGTAGCGAAGAGGCTTTGAGCCGAAGTCAGGAACAGTTCTTCGGTCTGGCGCGCATCCAGCGGCATGGCCCAGGGCCCGGCTTGATCCGAGACCGTCCCATGCCACCAATAAGACAAGGCATAAGCCATGGGCAGCATGCCCACCAACAAGGTCCACTGATTGACTTTAGAGCTGATCAATGTGCCCAAGCCGGCCCTGGGGTGCAGACGCCAGGCAAACATCAAGGCCACCAGAAGCTCCGGGGCTTCGGAGGCCAACGGAGCGAGCCATTGAACCAGCAGAAACTCTTCAATCCCCCATTGCTTGCCCAACGCCAGCAAGCCCTCCGCAAAAGATTCCGCCGAAGCTAAAATGGCCAGCGCGCAATAAACGAACAGGCCGATATAGAGAACCCGGCGCTGTTGGGGACTGTAGCGATGGATGATTCCCTCGATGAACGGCTCGGCCAATTTCTCTTCGGAATCGTGCTGGGCGGCTTCCCGGATATACAAGAAAAAAACGGCGAACAAAAGCAGCCCGGCAAAAATTCCGATCTGGCCGAACATGGGGATGATGAAGGAAATGGTCGTGGCCACGATCAGGGCCCAGATGGCGGGCGCCTGACCCCTGTCCACGGTGAACGATTTTTTCCCGGAACGCCAATAATAAATAAAAGCGATGGCACTCCACCCGACGCCGATGAGCATTCTGTTGGCGCCGGTCATATTCGCCACCGCATAAGGCGCATACGACAAATCCCGGCCCGCGTTCCAGGCAAAATAAAGATCAACGGCGTATTCGGGCAACACAGCCACCAAGGCCACAAAGGCCAAGGCCAAGCCCTGAGAAATATCCTCCTCCGCCAATTCGCTGGCCCAAGCCAGCATGGTGGCCGCAGATATCACCGCCAGGCCCGAAAGAACCGTAGCGCCGAAAGGATCGTGCCAATGCCAACCGGTCGTCAAACCGATGATTTTGATGATTAACTGCGGCAGGCACAACGAAGCGAATAAAAAAATGCGGCTCATTGCTCAGGTCCTCCTAAGATCGCCGGCTGATACTTGCTCACGGCCAAGTCCCACCCATGTTTTAAAACAGCGCGGAAAAGCTCTTCGGCCTTGACTAAGGCTGATTCGGCCAAATCCCGCTCCTCTCGCTTAAACGGCGCCAACACAAAATCCTCGGCTTTTGCCGCAGCGGGCTTAGGACCGATGCCCAGACGGATGCGCGGAAAATTTCCGTGGCCGACCGCGGCAATGACGGATTCCATGCCCCGATGCGTCCCGGCCGAACCCTTCAGGCGCAGGCGCACCGACCCTGCCGGCAAATCCAATTCATCATAGGCCAAAATGAGCTGGCTGGAAATATCCATCGGAAAAATTTTAAGCAGAGCGGCCACGGCATCGCCGGAATTGTTCATGAAAGTCGTGGGTTTGACGAATACAACATGACGGCCGTCCAATTGGCCCTTCCAGCACTCGGCTAGTTTAGCCAAAACAGGGGGTTTTGTTTTCTCAACATCGGCGGCGGCCGCCAATAGTCTGTCGACCAATAAAAAGCCGATATTGTGGCGCGTCGGCGCATAGCCGGGACCGGGATTTCCTAGGCCGACAAAATAGAAATCGGTGGACAACAGACGGGGTTATTTTTTAGGAGCTGCTTCTTGCTTGGCGGGCGCGGCTGCTTTGGCAGCGGCCGCAGGCGCGGCGGCCCCTTCGGCTGCGCCCTCTTCTTTCTTGCCCTTGGTGATGACTTCGGGCTCGGTTGCGGCCGGGGCCGCAGCCGGCGCCGTTAATTCCTCAACCTTGGTCGGAGCCACGACATTCAACACGACATGGCTTTTGTCGGTCAATAATTCAACGCCCTCGGGAAGCTTTAAATCGCCGGCCAGCGTTCCCTGGCCGATTTCCAGAGGGGTCACGTCCACGGTCACGGCCTCGGGGATCGCGGTCGGCAAACAACGCACTTTCACTTTGTGCAGCAAATGCTCCAGAATGCCGCCTTGATTCTTGACGCCGGAGGCTTCTCCGCTGACATGAACGGGGATTTCGACATCCACTTTTTTATGGATATCGACGCGCAGGAAATCCGCATGGATGGGCACGCCGCTTAAGACATCGCGCTGCATGGTTTTCAACAAAACGGTGTCGCCCGGACCATCGGTGTCGGCCGCTTTCTTTTTGGGCTTCGTTCCCTCGCCTTCTTCCAGATGGAGCTTGAACAGGACGTTCCCGCTGTGCGCCTGCTGGAGCGCCTTTTCCAATTCCCGGCGGGCAACCCATAGGCTTTTCGGCTCTTTTTTGATGCCGTAAACAACGGCCGGGATCACGCCCTCTTTGCGATGGGTTTTCATCTCGCCCTGAGGAGTTTTCTTACGGCGCGGGGTGGCTGTCAAAGCAATTTCTTGGCTGCTCATGGAAGCCTCATTATAGAATATCCGTAGACTTTTATCGCCCTATTTGAACAGGGCGCTGATCGATTCTCCCTGATGATTTCTCAGGATGGCCTCCCCCAGCAAAGGAGCGATGGACAGCACGCGGATTTTCCGGCAATTCCTGGCCGCATTGGTCAAGGGAATCGAATTAGTGATCACCAGCTCTTCGATGGGCACAGCCTCGACATTAGCGATGGCATTGCCCGAAAGCACCCCATGAGTGGCCAGCACATAAACCTTGGCCGCCCCCAAGCGTTTGAGGGCGCGGGCGACTTCCGAGAGCGTGCCCGCGGTATCCACGATATCATCGATCACCAACGCTGTTTTCCCCTCCACGTCGCCGACCACGTTGAACACATGGGCTTGATTGGGGACGGGGCGGCGCTTGTCCACGAAAGCGACCGCGGAATCGATGCGTTTGGCGAAGGCCCTGGCCCGCTCCACGCCGCCGACATCAGGGGAAACGACCACGACGTTGGACAAGCGGCGGCTTTTGACGTAATTCAAAAAGACCTTGGTGGCGAACAGGTGATCAAGCGGGATGTCGAAAAACCCCTGAATTTGCCCGGCGTGCAGGTCGATGGTGATGACCCGCATGGCGCCGGCGGCCACGATTAAATTGGCGCAAAGTTTGGCTGAAATCGGCACCCGGGGCGCTGTTTTCCGGTCGGCGCGGGCATACCCGAAATACGGGACGACCGCCGTAATTTTTCCGGCTGAGGCCCGGTGGAGCGTATCCAAAATCAACAACAATTCAACCAGATTTTCGTTGGGAGGGCGGCACGTGGGCTGGATGACGAAACAATCCTTGCCTCGGACGTTTTCCTCGATCTGCACATTAACCTCGCCGTCCGCGAAGCGGCTTAAACTGATGCGGCCCAAACTCCGGCCCAGGTAATTTCCAATTTCTTGAGCGAGTGCCGGGTTGGCGGTTCCGGAAAATAAAAGGAGATTATCGCCCTTGTTCGGCCTTGCGGCGCGCTTGGGCTCCGGGGCTTTCCTGATGCGTTCAGCCACGGCCATATTACCCTTAATTATCGCTGTGATTGCGGCGTTTGTGAATCTGAAAACTTCTGGCGATGGCCAGGGTGTTCGAAGGGACGTCGCGGGTGATGGTTGATCCGGCCGCCACCAAGGCATTTTTGCCGATTTTCAGCGGCGCGATCAAATTGACGTTGGAACCGACAAAAGTATCGCCTTCGATCACGGTTTTGTTTTTACGAACGCCGTCATAATTGCAGGTGATGGTGCCGGCGCCGATATTGCAGCGCGGCCCGATCTCCGCATCGCCGATATAGGCCAGATGGGGCACCTTGGAATCCTCGCCGATCGTCGACTCCTTGATCTCCGTAAAATTGCCGACTTTAACGCGCTCGGCCAGATGCGTGCCCGGCCGCAAATGCGCATAGGGCCCGACCGTGACGAAATCCGCCATCGTCACCTCGCGGGCGACCGAATAAACGGCCTTGACATTGCTGCCCAGCGTGCAGTTTTCGACGTAAAGCTGGGGGCCCAAAACGCAATTTTTTCCGATCACGGTTTTGCCTTTCAAAATCGTCCCGGGCATAATCACCGTGTCTTCGCCGATGCGAACGCCGGGCTCGATATAAACGCTTTGCGGCACCGGGATCGTGACTCCTTCGATCATCAAGGCTTCCAGCGTCCAACGCTGAAGAACGCTCTCCGCCCGGGCCAAGTCGACGCGCGTATTGATGCCTAAAATTTCTTCGCCGGAAGGCGCCATCCAAGCCGCTACGCGATGGCCCTGAGCGCGCAGAATCCCGATCGTGTCGGTCAAGTAATACTCCTTCTTGGCGTTCAAAGGCCGGACCTGGGCCAAGGCCGCCATCAGCGGCTCTTTTTCAAAAGCATAAACCCCGGAATTGACCTCGTGAATTTGAAGTTCCCGCAAATTAGCGTCTTTTTCTTCAGCGATTTTCAAAAAAACGTTGGTGGGTCCGCGCACGACCCGGCCATAACCGGCGGGATTGGCCAGGCGCGCCGAAAGAACCGTCGCCTGATTATGCTCGCGCCCATGGAAAGCCAACAGCTCCTCAAGCGTGTCCCGGGACAACAACGGCACGTCTCCAGCTAAAACCAAGACGCCGGCGGCATCCGCCAACTCTTTCCGGCAAGAGGCCATGGCATGAGCCGTGCCCAGGGGTTTCGTTTGCCGGACGAAGGTCAACCCTTTTGATTTGGCATGCTCTTCGAGCACCGCGGCCTGAACACGCTGATCCTGTCCTACCACGACGATCACTTTCTTGGGTTTTAAATGAAAAACCGTGTCCAAAACATAGGAGAGGATAGGGCGCCCGCCCAAGGGGTGCAGCACTTTGGACGTCCGGGAAACCATGCGGGTGCCTTCGCCCGCCGCCAGAACGACGACATGACAATTTCTCATAAAATCACCCGTTTCGCAATTCTTCGCCTCATCAGATCCTCCCGGCCGCCGTTGTCGTCACGTTACCTGGTGTTCGTGGCTATCCTGGGGCGCTTCCTTGGTATTGTCGTTATTGTCCTTAGGGTGAATGCCCTGGGATAGCTTTTTGACTTCTTCTTCATAAGTGGCGAAAACCTTGTTTTCTAATTCACGGCGGAATTCATTCGTGATGGGGTGCACCACGTCGCGAAATTTTCCGTCGGGGCCCTTGCGGCTGGGCATGCACAGGATCAACCCTTTCTGGCCCTGAATCACTTTCATGTTATGCACCACGAGAACCTTCCCCAGCGTGATGGTCACAAAAGCTTTAAGCTTGTTTTCATTGCGCAGATAAACACGCACATCGCTGATTTCCATAGAGTCCTCCTAACAGATGACTGATAAATAGTATGCCAAATTGATTCCGGCGTATTTTTCTTGCACCGCTCGCGCCAACCGCCGCGTGTCCGCCGAGGAAACGCCCAAAGCCCAAAGACATGAACCGCTGCCCGATAAGGCGGCGGCGCGGGCGCCAAAATTCATCAGGTCTTTTTTCAATTTATTCAACAACGAATCCTCTGGAGCAACGACTTGCTCAAAACTATTAAAACCGATTTGATTGCTCCCCCTCCCAGAGGCAGCGTCAGTTTCCGGCGCATCGAACGGCCAGGTTTCATTCAACTGACGCAGAAGTCTAGGAAGTATGCCCGATTTTGTCAATGTCGCATGATGGCCGGCCTCATCAAGCGCCTGGTAGGCTTGCGCAGTGGCCATGGCGAAGCCCGGGTAAATGACGAGAACCGGCCACACGCCGCGCCCCGGCACCGCCCGCAAGCGCTCCCCGCGTCCGCTCGCCCACCATAAAGAACCCGGCCTGGGAGAAAATTCGGGCGATGAAGCGATAAAAAACGACACATCGCTCCCCAGCGACGCGGCGAGCCGCATCAACTCATCACGTCCAATGTCCAAAGCGAAAAATTTTGCCAGCCCGATCAAGGCGGCGGCGGCGTTGGATGAGCCGCCCCCCAACCCCGCTCCCGACGGAACGCGTTTAACAAGCGTCAGGCGCGCGCGCCGGGAGGCCATCTTGGGAAAACGCCCGGATAATAAGCGGTACGCCCGGAGCGCCAAATTATCCTCAGGATTTTCCGACAACGCTTGACGGCAAGGCTGCGGATACCGGCGATCAAAACGCAGGACCAGTTCCAACGAGCCCTCTTGAAACCCCATGGGCCGGGCGCGCCCGGGCAACGTTTCGATTCTCAACTCATCCGCTAAAGCCAACCGCGCCATTAATGTGCGAATTTCATGAAAACCGTCTTTGCGCTTGGGGCCGACGGACAAATACAGATTGATTTTAGCGGGAGATAAAATAAGCACGAATGCTCAATAAAACACTCAGCCGGGAAGCTTCAAAACAGTGCCGGCCGGCATTTTTTTATAGACGGGAATTTTCGCCGAATTGACTTTCCAAATATCATGCCATCGCCAGGGGGTTTGATAAAGCTTTTTCGAAATACCCCAGAGCGTCTCCCCGCGCCCCACTTTGTATGTTTTCAGCGAAGCTCCGGTTTGAACTCGGACGCCGTGCGGGGAGGGCTCCAGCAAATGTTCGGCGCCGAGCAAATAAAGCATGGCCTGGGACGCTTCGCGCGGGGACGGCTGGGCTTCGGCCAGACGAAGACGCGCCTCGGTCATCAACGAAAGGGCGGCGCGATAGGACTCGGGATTGTCCACTTTTTCCAGGCTTTGTTTCTCCAGCGCCGCCTGCTTTTTTCTGGTAAATTCCAAAAAAATCGGATCCATGGTCAGCGCCGCCTCTTTGTTCGATTCTTCGGCCAAACGCACGGCTAATTCCTGAAATTGATGGCGGCTCTTCTTGCTTTCCTCAAGGGCCAGCTTGGCCAGATAAGCGACATACCCAACGATGGTAAAAAGAAGAAGAATAATGATGAACGTCAGCCGGCTCATTAAATATAAACCGCCGTTCGTTGTTGAGCTGAACATATTGATGATTAAACAAATTATGATAAAAGAAGATAAAAGGTAACAAATGATAGGCAGAAAAATATTCAATACGGAACGCCTTGAATCTCTCGGCCCATACGCTTTTTTCCCCCTTCGCTTGACCCTGGCCGCTATTTTTTTCGCCCACGGAAGCCAAAAACTATTCGGCTGGTTCGACGGCGCCGGGTTCGCCCAAACCATGATTAATTTCAAGGAACATCTCGGCTTTCCTTCGGTGTTGGCGTTGTCGGCCATGCTGGCTGAATTTGTCGGTTCCTTGATGCTTCTTGTGGGCCTGGGGACCAGGATTGCGGCCTTCTTCTTAGCCGTCGTCATGCTGGTGGCCATGCTGAAAGTGCATTGGCCTTGGGGTTTTTTTCTGAATTGGTTCAGCTTCTCCGGCCGGGGCCACGGCATTGAATATCCACTGGCGCTGCTGGGGGCCTGCCTAAGCTTGGTTGCCGGCGGCGCCGGGAAACCCTCGCTCGATCATCTATTATGCCGGAACAAACGGGGAGAGCGCAAAACATAGCCGCCACTTGCCAGGACTTCTTGATCCTGGTATCCTGATATTGAGAATGCCTCAATCAGCTGAAATTCGTTTCAACGGAAAAACGGCCACAGTGCCCCTCATTAAAGGCACGGAGGGAGAATTGGGCCTGGATATCACCCGCCTAAGGGATGAAACCGGATTAATCACCTTGGACCCGGCGTTCGCCAACACCGGCGCCTGCACCAGCGCCGTCACTTTTATCGACGGCGAGAAAGGCATCCTGCGCTACCGGGGCATCCCCATCGAAGAATTGGCGGAAAAATCAAGCTTTATTGAAACCGCCTACCTGCTGATTTACGGCCGGCTGCCCAATAAAACAGAACTGGACACGTTCACCACGCTGATCGTCCGCCACACCATGCTTCACGAAGACATGAAAAACTTTTTTTCCAATTACGCCCTAACCGCGCACCCCATGGCCATTTTATCCGCGATGGTCTGCTCGCTGTCGTCCTACTACCCGGAATCACTGAACCCCAAGGGCCAAGACGGCCTGGACTTGACCATCGCGCGCCTGATCGCCAAAGTGCCCACCATCGCCGCTTATTCGTATAAAAAATCCATCGGCCAGCCTTTCGTTTACCCGCAAAATCACCTCTCGTACGCCGCTGATTTTATTCACATGATGTTTGCCGTGCCCGCGGAACCGTATACGGCCGATCCGGTAGTGGAACGGGCGCTCAACGTGCTGCTCATCCTTCACGCGGACCACGAACAAAACTGCTCGACCTCCACGGTCCGGCTGGTGGGCTCATCACACGCCAATTTATTCGCTTCCATCGCCGCCGGCGTGTGCGCGCTCTGGGGCCGGCTTCATGGCGGCGCCAACGCGGAAGTCATGGAGATGCTCGAGCTCATCCGCCAGGACGGCGGCGGCGTCAAAAAATACATCGCCCAGGTCAAAGACAAAAAAACAAAAATCCGCTTGATGGGCTTCGGCCACCGGGTGTATAAAAATTACGACCCTCGCGCCAAAATCATCAAATCCGTCTGCCGGGAACTCTTGGAAAAACTCAACATCGACAACGCGCTCTTGGACATCGCCCGCGAACTCGAAGAGGCCGCGTTAAGCGACCCTTATTTCATCGAACGCAAGCTTTACCCGAACGTCGATTTCTATTCGGGCATCATTTACCATGCCATGGGCATTCCGACCAATATGTTCACCGTCATGTTCGCCTTGGGGCGCCTGCCCGGGTGGATCGCCCATTGGAGGGAAATGCGCGATGACCCGGAAATGAAAATCGGGCGGCCCCGGCAAATTTACACCGGGCCAACGCTCACAACCTATATCCCCCTGGGCAAGCGCAAATAATTTGCTCCCGGGCCACAAACACGATTTAGCGCCATCAAACCCCGAATTTCGTTTAGGCGTTTGTTGCTCCGGGCAAGGCACGAATTTCCAGCGCTTGGCCGAGGCCTGCCGCTCGGGAGAAATCCCCGGCGCGCGGATCACGTGCCTGATCACGGATCGATTGTGCGGGGCTCTCGACCGCGCCAAAGGTCTCGCGATCCCGGCCTTCACTCTGGAGCCCAAACAATTTCCAAATACCGATGAATGGACGAACGCCATGACCGAGCGCCTCAGGCATTGCGGCGTTCATGTGGTGTGTTTGGCCGGATTTTTAAGAAAAATAGGGCCGGGGATGCTGGCCGCTTACCCCTCGCGTATTTTGAATATTCACCCCGCGCTTCTGCCGCGTTTCGGCGGACCGGGCATGTACGGGCGCCGGGTGCATGAAGCCGTGATCAACGCCGGTGAAACACAAACAGGGGTGACGATTCATATCGTGGACAAGGAGTACGATCACGGCCCCGTCCTCTGGCAGGAGCGCATCAGCGTCGCCAGCGGCGAAACCCCCCAACGGCTCGAAACGAAAATCCATGAATTGGAGCATCGCGTCTACCCCAAGGCCTTGGCCGAATACCTGAACAAACTGCGCCAAAACGGATTCCCCGCGTCCGTATGAACGCTGGGCGCTTGCTGCTGTGGGCCGCCGTCATTGTGACTCCGGTTTCGATTTTCGGCAACCCCGCCGATTCTTCCGGCGGCGCAACAATTCACTGGCTCGACGCCTCCTCGCGCACGGCCTGCCTGATTTTGCCTCAACGCGATCTCTTGATCGATACGGCCGACAATCCGGCGGCCGAACATCTGTGGGTCTACCTTCACCTTCCCCGCAAGTTTAACGCCGACACCCCGTTCGTCATTGTGCTGCCCATTTTAGGAGGCTCCGATCTTTGGATCGAAAACCGGTTCGCGGCTGCGCTCACGCGCCGGGGCTTGGCCGCGGGTATTTTGATTTTGCCCCAACAATTCAACCGCCGGTATTTCCTGAGCCTGCCCAGCGGCAAACTTTTTTTGGACAGAAATCCCGAACGCCTCGCCAACAACTTCAAGCAATCGTTAAAAGACATCCAAACCCTGATCACCGCGCTTCAACAAGGCCTTGCCCTCGGCGGAGCCGGCGCGGGCGATGGCCGATGGAAACCGAAAAAATTCGGCATTTTGGGAACCAGCTTAGGCGGCATCGTGGGCTCGGTCGCCATGAGCAGGGACGAACGCCTGCAAGCCGGGGCTTTTTTGTTGGCAGGCTCCGACCCCGCCTCGATTTTAACCGAAGGCGATGAAACCCGGCGCGTCGCCAAAAAATTAGGCGCCACGCGCTCGACATTGGCCGGGCTGCTGGAGGATTTTGATTTAAACGGCTTAACCGCCCGGAAAAACCCCGGTGGCATCTGGAAGGGCCGGCCCATTTTGCTCATTCACGCGATTTGGGATGGCGTTATCCCGCGCCCGGCGCGGCGGGCGTTGGATGAAGCCATCCCCCACGCCCAAATCACGCACATCCCCGCCGGTCATGTCAGCGCCATCGTGTATATCGGCTGGATCAAAAACAAAGTCGCCAAGTTCTTCGAAGAAAACCTACAATAATTCGATGCGGGGGAGCAGAGCGTCAAAATTTTTTATTTTTTTCTGGATTGCTTGCGTTTTCCCGCCGGCCGGCCACAGCCTTGAATTCGACGATTTGATCGCGGGCGGGCGCACCGGGGCTTTAGGCGGCGCCTCCGTCGCCCTTCCCGACGGCTATCAAGCACAATTTTTAAACCCGGCCGGGCTGGTCAATATCGAAGCTCCGAGCGTTTATTGGGGGTACGGCCACCACTACAGCCTGCCCATCGCCAATTACCATTTCAACTATATGCGGCCCCTAGGAACGGGCGTGGCGCCGGCGGGCGGCTGGCAAGGAACGCGCTCCGCCACGAAACAGCTCGATCGCTTTTATCTATCCTGGTCCCAGGAAGAACGCGGTTTCCCCGGTATTCCCCGCGGGCAGCACCGGTTCGCCTGGGGCGTCAATGTGCGGACCCTCTCCTTGAGGACCCGCGACGCCCCCGAACAAAGTTTCAAAAGCAAAGTCGGCGTGGGCCTGGACGCCGGGGTTCTCGTGGCGTTCACAAAATCAAAAACCGTTCTCGGCGCAAGCATCATCGGCCTTGATTCCAAAAATATCGACTCCGACACCCCGATTTTGAGCATCGGGGCGCTCAAGCGCTTCGGCCCCTTGGCCCTGATGACGGATTTTCGGGCCCGGTCCGGGCTTAACACGTTCTACCCGGCCGTTGAATTCGACCTGTTCCACGGCTTGGCCCAAATCCGCGCCGGACGCGGCGCGCGGCTGGGGCTGCTGAGAACCGTGGCCTTGGGGTTCGGCTTCAATCTTTTGCCCTTGACCGTGGACCTGGGCCTTCATGTGCCCTATCAAGGCCTGCACCGGCGCGAAGGCTCGCTCATGCTGTCGTTGGGCTGGGCGTTCGGCGGCCGGCGCTACTATGAATTATTCACCGGACGGGCGGCTGAATCGTCCCAAAAATTGGCGTTGGACATTGAAACCCTTGAAGAAAAACGCCACCACACCAAAAAAGACCTCGCGGAGACGGAGCTCGACCTTAAAATCATCAAAGAAGAAATCATGGCGCTGGAAAAACGGCGCCGGGAGGAACTGGCGTGGGACGAGCTCAAAAAAGCGCAAGCGGAGCGCGCCGAGGAAGAGAAAAAACCGAAACCCAAACTCATCGTTGAGGAATGGCCCAAACATCATCGCGTCAAAGAAGGCGATACGCTGCGGCAAATCGCGACGGATTATTACGGCGATCCGGGTTTCTGGGAATTGATTTACAAATCGAACCCCGATAAAATCATCCGCGGGCTCCCCAAGGTGGGCGCGACGCTGGTCATCCCTAAACCGCAATGAGCGGCAACATGAACAAACCCGGCGCGGCGCTTGTCCTGATTGCGCTGACGGCGTTATCCTCGTTATCCTGCCGGCGGACGCAGCAGCAGCGAACCCCGGCCTTGCCCCAGCCCCCGGCGCATGTGCTGCGCGATCCCTCCAGCATTGCCTATGACGGCGAACATTTCTATGTGGCGGACTGGCAAAGCCCGGGACTCCTGCGCTTGGAGACGGACGGACGCCTGGAACCCCTTAATTTTCGCCGCGGCGGCGCGATTCAGGTCGTGGCCGTGGGCCGGCGGCGCCTGATTATTGAAACCAACGACGGCGATCTCTACCTTTGGGACCTCGACGACCGGCGGGCTCCTCAACGGCTTCGTTCCGGCGCCGATCGCAAACCCGGCAGCCTGATGTGTTGGGACGGGCTTTTGCTTTGGTTGACGGACAAAGGCGTGGCTTCGGCGAACGCTCTTCTGCCCAACGGCGACATCGTGCCCATGGCTAAACGGGAGCGCGGCCTTCAATTGCTCGGTTCCGCCGAAGACGCGGCCGGCTTGGCCTTTGCCTGCGGGTGGGGCTCATCCTTAATTCTGCTGCGCGCCGGTGAAGACTATTTTGTCGCCGCCGGGGCCGTCACAGGCGGCCGGACTCAACAACATCTTTGGTCCTCGCGCGAATGGGAACCCGCGGCCATCACGCTCATCGGACCGAATCAAGCCGCGGTCTTGGCCCAACAAAAAGGAAAAAGCGGCGATTTCCGGCTGCTGCTTTGGGATAACGGAACATTAAAGCCAGAGGTTTGAAATGGCCAAAGACAACGCTTCTCTCATTCGCGTCACTTACCTGTACCCTTTTGATTTGGGCCTGGATCTCGAGCTTAATCTGCGCGACGAACACTACAGCAAAGAAATCCTGCGCAGCGCGGACGCGGGGGAAGTCCTCTTTGAAGGACGGCGCATCGGAACAGCGGCGCTGGCGGGCCATCTCTATCCTTTCGGCGTCGGGATGTTGGAGTTGACCTTTGATTTTCAGGACAGCTTGGCCGAAGCCTCGGACCTGGCCGTCTCCTGCGAAAAAGTTCATTTAGGCCGCTACGCGCTGAATGTTTTCTTTCAATCCCAAATCGAGACGGTCTTGGCCAAGGCCCGGCGCTGGGCCCGCGCCGCGGGGCCGGGACGAATCGAGTCCGGGCGCGAAATTTTTCCATTACTGACGTTGACGCCTTTTCACGAAAACTTGGGCGCGGAAACGTTTTTGAACAAAAACAAAAAAACGCTCTTCGGCGTGGTGACCGGGGAACCGTCCTATGCCAGGCTCTCCGAATACGCCCTTAAAAAAGAAGATTTGAAAAATATCGGCTACTACGATGAAGAGATCATCCTGATCAACCGCTTCGGCGCCTTCATCCACTCAAAAGAAGAGGAAACGCTCAAGGAACTCATCCGCCTGGCGCTGGCCCAATATTTCAACGCCTGGGCCGCCAACGCTTTTCTGGAACGCTCGCTGCAAGGAGCCCAGCGAATCCTGGAGAATCAACCGCCCTACTATCATTTCTGGCGCATGCCCAGCGCCTATCAGCAGGTTTCCCGCGAACAACGGGAATTCGGCAAAGCCAAGGCCGCCCTGGTGGAGAGCCTGCACATCGTTCATATCCAAAATCCCAAAATCGAATCCGATTGGCATTTAAAGAGCGTGCACCGAGAAATTCTCGGCGCCTTTGAAAGCGAAGGTTTGGCGAAAACAGCCCTGCAGCGCTTGGAAACCATCGACTCCATTTACGCGCATTTAGGCGAGCAGCTCTCCACCATGTTTTTCATCTTTCTTGATTTCGTGTTCCTGGCTTGGCTGATGGTGGACTTGATCGGCTGGGTCGCCCTGATCGCGCTCACCGCCGCTAAGAATTAATTATTGATATCCGTCTGCCCGATCAAGCGCACGGCTCGGATGACCGGCAGCATCAACACCAGCATCAACACCATGGCCAACGCGCCGGCTTGAGGCAAAAGCCCGTCGGCTACGTTCCTGGCGATGAGCAGACTCAAGGGATAAAAGCGCGGCGGGGCGATCAAAATAGCAATGGCGACGTCCTGAAGCGAAGAAATAAAAATCAGAGCGGCCGAAGCCGCCAGCGCCCCTTTTAAATACGGCAGTGTCGCCCAGCGAAAAGCGAACGGCCCGGAGGCGCCGCAAGCCGCGGCCGGGTCCTGCCAGCGTTCGCCCAGGCGGTTCCAGGCGGCCGCGGTGATTTTCAAAGCGTAATTCATGCGCGTCGCAACCAAAGCCAAAACCACCAACGTCGGCGTAAAATGAAGGAACAGCGGAGGCCTGCTGAACACGCCGATCAAACTGATGGCATAAATCACCGAAGGGATGGCGAAGGCGAAGCCGGACAAAGCAAAAACCCAGCGGCGCATCCACGATGGTTTTTCCTGAGGTCCAGCCGCAACCAAAGCGCCGAGCAAACAAAGCCCGCTGACAAGAATGCCCAACAAAAGGCTGACCCCCAAACCCTTGATGAGCTCAGGCGCGACTTCCCGGTAATAGCTCAAGCTCAGCGACGACGAACCGAGCCCGCCTAAAGAAACAAGGCCGATGATCAGCGCGCCGGCGGCGGGCAACAAAACCAAGGCCGTGATCAACGCGCCGGAAAAAATTTTCCCGGCGCACGCGGATGACGCCTCGGGAAGGTTCTCGCCCAAGGGAACCTGAACCAAATCGCCGCTTTGAGCGGCCCAACGCCGCTCAAAATAAAGAAAAACCGCGGAAATGGCCAGCATTTCCAACGAAAGCGCCGCGGCGCCGGGCCACCAATTTGACCCGGCCAAATCGCGCCACGCCTCAAGCACCAGCAGGCGATACCGCGTGGACACCAACAGCATGGGGGTGACAAAATCGGACATGGAACGAATCGCCACAAACACCCATCCCGCGGCCAAGGCCGCTGCGTTGAGCGGCAGCCATACGTGCCGGACGCGATAAAACGAATTCGCGCCCAGGGTTCGGGCGGCTTGATCCCAGCCCGATTGATAAAGCGCCAGGGCCGGAGCTTGGCTGAGCACGGCCAACGGCAAAAAAGCCGCGATTTGCGCGATCACAAGCCCGGTGAAAGAAAAGGGGTCGAAGGGAGAAAAACCGAATGCTTTGACGCATAGGCCCTTGGGGCCGAAGAAAAGAATAATGGCCAAAGCGAACAGGTAGGCGTGAAAAGCCAGGGGCAGCAAAGCGGCCAAACCCAAAATTTTTCTTGAGGAAAAACCGCGCCGGGCAAAACCGAAGCTCACGGGAAGAGCCAAGAGCGTGGTCAGCGTCGCCACGACAAGGCCCAACTGCAATGTGTTTTTAGCGGCTTTTCGATAGCGTTTGATCCTGAACAAATCCGCGAGGTGGGCGGTCGTGGCTTGACGGACGATTTCCCCGGCCAACGCAGCGGGTTCCCCCCGGGTCAAACGGGCCAACACATGAGGCGGCTTGCCCGTGAATGCCGTCAACGCCAAAATCGCCAACGGACAAGCGGCAAACAAAAGAAAAAAGAAAAAAACAGCCGGCAACCCGAACCGCAATTTCATTGTTTGGTCAATTTCAAAAGCTCCGGAGAGACGATATTGTTTAAATTAAAAAATGGGCGCACCCAATCATCGGCCGGATTCGCCAGAAGCTCTTTAGGCGCTCCTGTTTGAACGATGCGCCCCCGATGCAAAAGAGCGATGCGCCCGGCCAAGGTCACCGCCTCCTCTTGATCATGGGTCACGTATACGAACGTGATGCCCAACTCGCGGTGCAGGCGGCGGATTTCCTCCCTTAATTCGATTTTCAATTGCCGGTCCACATTGGCCAACGGCTCGTCCATCAACAACATCCGGGGGCGCGTCACCAAGGAACGCGCCAGGCTCACGCGCTGGGCTTCGCCGCCGGAGAGCGATGACACCCGGCGCTCGGCGAAACCCTCCAAGCGCACCAACTTCAAGGCGGCCAAGGCCTGCTCGCGATGCTCGCGGGAAAGGCCTTCTCCGGGAGCCCGCCAAAAATACCGCAGCTTGTTCGCCCACGAACGGCTTTGGGCGAATTGCCGGGCGGCCAAAGGAAAAACGACATTGCCCAGCGCCGTCAAATGAGGCAGCAGCGCATAATGCTGAAAAACAAAGCCGAAGCCTCGATCCTCAGGCGGCCGCCCCGCGATGTCCTCGTCCTGCCAGCGAAGCGTCCCTTCATCCGGCGCGCTCAGGCCCATGATGATTCTCAACAGCGTCGTTTTGCCGCAGCCGGAAGGCCCCAGCACAGCCACGAATTCACCGTTGCCGACGCCGAGAGCCAGGCCGTCTAAAACAGCGCGGCCGCCGTAGCGCTTGACGATGCCCTTGAGCTCAAGTCCCGGCATTTCTTAACCCCCCGATCTCCTGACCGAAAACATTTCTTTGGGTAGTTCATACTTTTCGATCATTGTTCGATTGGCCGCCGTGCGCCGCAAAAAAATGATGGCGGCGCCGTCGACATAAACCGGAGCCCACTCGGCGCGATCCTGCGAGCGCCGGATCAAAAAATTCTGCCCCCAGGGAGTCAAATCATGGCGGTAAAAGAAAATCGCGTTGAAATTCCAGCGGCGCAGCAGTTCCTGCCAGCGATCGTCGTTTTCCTGGGGCGCCATGTAACCATCCTGAAAAAAAGAGGCCGGGTAAGCCTCGGGCCGGTTGTCCACATAAACGCGCTCGTTGGGGTATAGGTAATAAATCAAATAACCGCCGATATCGTAATTGTTGAAAATCGGTCCTTGGATTTTTTCCCTGAGAAAAAACCGGGCCGACGATTCAATGCCCGGGATCACGCCCCAACCCATGCCCGCGCCGCGGCCGATGAAATAACCGGGGTTGATCCGCCACAAAACAACGCCGGCCAAAACCAAACCTGAAATCCAGGCCCAGGCTCCCGATGAATTCGGCAAACGCCCCCAACGATCAACCGGCAGACGCTCTGCAGGCTCTCTCCTGAAAAAAACCGGGGCCAGAGCCGCGCCGGCAAAAGCCGGGCCCATAAACCCGAATAACGCAAAATTGCGCACGGCTTTAACGGCTAAGCCCATTACAAAAAAAGTCAGGCAAAGCTCGGCGATCGGCCAGCGATCGGATGCTTCTCTGCGCTTGACCAAAAACCAACCAGCCGAAACCCACGCCGCGATCATCAGGCCCAACGCGATTTTAAAGTAAAGGCCCGGAGGGTAACTGACGATCCTTTGAAGAAACCAAACCGATTGATTCTCAAAAAGGCGGTAGCCGTATTCGCGAAAAATAAAAAACGGATAAACCGCGCCTTTGACGCCCAGCGGATTCATCAACGCGGCCGCCATGGTCAGGGCCAAAACCGTCCAAAGCCGCCGCTTAAGGTCAGCCCTCGGTGAAAACAATGCCTCCAGGGCGAATGCCCCGATCAATACCGGGCCGAGAATGAAATAAATGTGCATATTGACCCACAAAACTCCCAACACGGGCAGCGCCCAAAGCCAACTCATCGGCAAGCGCCCGCTTCGAACCCGGCTCAATACCCAGAAAAAAACGCCGGCTAAACAATAGCTGACGGCCTCCGGCCTAATCTCCACCCTGCTCGCCGTCAAAGGCAAAAAAACAAGGGTGAGCGCCGACGCCCACTCAAAACCAACGCGCTCGGCCGTTTGATCGAAAAATAACAGCAGCGTGGCCAGGCTCAAACAAACGAACACGAACGACAGTCCTTGAAAACCAAAATAACGATGGGTCAGATAAAAGAATACGCCCGCGCCCCAATGATGATTGACGAACGGAAACTCGGAATGCGTGTATGAGTAAAGATTGGCTTGAGGAATCAGCCCTTGGGTGACGGCCAACTCCCCGTTTTTTAAATGCCGCCCCAAATCCGCCGTGCACATGTTAATTTTTGTCGAAAACAACGCTCCGGCGCCCAGCAACATCAACGTCAGGATCAGGGCGCGCCCAAAAGAAAATCCCCTCCGCTGACCGGGCATTTCCTGAGGCGGCCGCAGCGATTTTTTGCTCACCCGTTTCCCCTCTCGAACGCCCGTATTTTTTCCTTAAACTCGATGGGCATGCGCACGGGGCGGCCTTTTTGGTAGTCGTACATGACCTGCGTGGTTTTCGCCTCGGCCACCAGACGGCCCGTGGCCTTGTCCCAAATTCGGTACTCAAAATCAAATGAAGCCCCTCCCAATGAGACCAGGCGCACGCCCACGACCAAAAAATCGTCGATTTTTCCGGGCGAGCGGTAGTCGATTTGAACGCGGGCTAAAATAAAATTAACGCCCTTGTAATTGCGCTCCCCGGTCAAGCGCACCCAATATTCGATGCGCGCCAGCTCAAGGTAGCTCAGGTACACGGCGTTGTTGATATGCCCCATGGCATCCGTGTCCCGGAACCGGACCTGAAGTTCCAAAATTACTTTAAAATTATTCGTTTCCAAATCATCACTCCTCGACATGATTTTGCCAATAAATACGCGCCCGGTCGAAATTCTCGGCCATCCATTCAAAATTCATCACCAAGGCTGAATTAACCAGCTGCCGGGAATCGGAGTACGGATGCTCGGGCGGCAAAATAATCCGGCCGCGATCGTCTTTGACCCAAAACGTGGAGGATAAAATCGCTTGCGCCTCGGGCGAATGAAGAAAATCGATGAACAGCTTCCCTTCATCGGGATGCGGCGCGTCCGCAACCAACCCCACGGGGTCAGTAAACACGAACACAGGCCGGGGCAGATAAAACGATAGCTTCTCCCGGTTTTCTTTGACTTTGCGCCGGTAGTAAAGGAATTGATTGTCCAGATGAAGGCCCAGCCGAACCACGCCATGAGCCACCAAAAAAGCGGGCGGGCCTTCTTCCGCGTATTTTTTCAAATTTTGATGAAACGCTTCCAAAAACGCCCACCCGCCCTCTTCGCCGCGGCCGGCGCTGATCAAACGCCAAAGGGAGGCGACTAAAAACGACGTGGCCGTGCCGCTGACGGACGGATCCCAAATCGTCAACCCCTGCTTCCACTTGGCATCGGCCAATTCATCCCAGTGTTCCGGCAACTCGCCTTTGGGGATTTCATGGCGGTCATAAACGAGACCCAGGGACGCAAACCCGAACCCGACCCATCGCCATTGGGGATCGCGCAGCCAAAGCGGGCCTTCCTGCGTCGGCATTGTTTCCAAGCCCAACGGCGTGTACGCGCTGAGAATTCCCTCGCGGGCCAAAACCATGGCCGGCACCGTGCCGCTGGCGCCCATAAAGACATCGGCGATGGGCCGCCCTTGCTCGGCGCGGAGCCGGGTCATGAGCCAGGACGTGCCCTCCATCACCGCCTCGACTTTAATGCCATGCTTTTCCTCAAAACGCCGGGCCAACTCCAAAGTCAGGCTCTCCGGAGTGTCGGTATAAAGCACCAGCTTGCGGGTATCGCGGGAGCGGCAGCCGTTAATTAAAAGAAGGAAAAATAAAAAAAATGCGGGGCGCCTGAGTCTCACCCTTTTAACGTGAGTTTGGAGGGGTCGATAATATCCAAAACAAGCGCCCGCAGGCGCGCCAGCAAAGCCAAACGGTTTTTCTTTAAGCGTTCATCCTCGGCCATGACCAGCACGTCTTCGAAAAATCGCGCCAGCGCCGGAGACAGCCCGGCTAATTTTTCATAGGCCTCATCATAAGCGTGCCGGGAAAGGCAAGACTCCATGTCCCGGGCCAGCAGCTGCAGGCTTTTCCAAAGCTCGGCCTCAGCCGGCATGTGCAGCAGGGAGGAATCCACGTAACCGTTGAATTCAAGGCCCGCTTGCTGGGCCTGGCGCAAAATATTGGCCGCGCGTTTAAACGCATTGGACATGGATTCCAGGCTTTGCCAGCGGCCTCCTTCCAGCGTCTTGAACGCCCCGGCCGCGGCCCAAATCTCAGCGACCGGGCATGGGGCGAATCGCTTGGCCGCCAACAGCGCCTCAACCCTGTCTTTGGCAAAACCATCGGCGCCGAGCTCCTGGGCCAAACGTCCGCGGAAATAGTCCATCAGGTCCGGGCGCGGATCAGTCAATGTTTTGGGAAAGGGTTCCCAGCATATCCCCAGAAGCTCCTCCAACGGACAATCGGCCGCCAGTTTAAGCTGCGGCGATGATCCGTCCTTCCTTAAAGCCCCCAAAACGCTGTCCGCGAGTTTTTTCAAACCCATGGGGTCTTCTCCGGCCGTGGGCTTATTGCCGGTGGCAAACTGCGCCAGAAGCGTGTCCAAACGATCCGCCAATGCCAGAATCAAGCCGAGCCTGGTCCGCGGAACGCTGCGCGCCGCATCCCGAAGAACGACGGACGCGGATCGCGTATCGCTTAAGGGGTCTTTCTCGGCGTAATAGGCGCCGACTTTGCCGGCTAAATCCGGGTACTCGCCGACCAACGTCGTGGTCAAATCGTTTTTATAATCGCGAGCCGCCTGGCTGATGACGCGGCCGTCCTGAGGGGAAAGCCTGAAGCGGGCGGCCAAGCGCTCCGCGGCCGCAAGCACGCGCTGGACCTTATCCGCCACGGAACCCAATTCCTTGGACCAGATAATGCCGCACAACTTGTCGGCGCGCTCGGGCGATGACAACGGAACTTTCAAATCATGCTCCCAGAAAAACTTGGCGTCAAAAAGCCGGGATTCGACCAAACGCTCGTAACCATCCCTGATATTCTTGACGGCTTCCTTTTTCAAAGGACGCTCAATGACCGCTAAAAATTTATTGGCCAATCCTGCGGCGGCCTCATCCAGAGCAACCCCGAAAACTTTGGATTTGCCTAAAATGGCCAAAATAACTTCCGGCGGCAAGGCCAGGTATTCCTCCCGAAAAGCGCCGCGCAAAGCCTGGGGGCATTCCGTCAAATCAACGCTCTCCATCAGCAGCCCGTCTTTATTGATGCTTTCAAAACGGCCCGGCTTAGCTTCCCTGCCGAGGCTTTTTTCCAAATGAGCCCAGCGATTGTCCGGTTCAAGCAACAGCCCCGCCGTTTTTAATTTACTTTCGTATTCGGAGGCTTTATTGATGGTTATGGTTTTTCCAGCTACCGCCGTTTTATTGCTTGGAGTCAACCCGAAAATACGCCACGCGCTCAAAACTTTATTGTTCCAAAGCGCCATCACGCCGCGCACGGGCCGGGCGAAACGCCATTGCTCCCATCGCATGGTTTTTGGAAACGGAATGCCCAGCACAAGGCCCGGCATCTCGGCCTGCAAAATCTTTTCGATTTGAACGGCCGGTATCGAAATTTCAGCGGCCAATTGCGGTCCTTTGGGCGTGGTTTCAATAGTCAGTTGATCGGGGCGGACATTTTTGGCTTTGGCGAAGCAACAACCTTGGCGCTGGACGAGATTAATTTGAGCGTTGAAAAAGGCGAGTTTTTGGCCATCATGGGTCCCAGCGGCTGCGGTAAGACAACGCTTATGAACATTATCGGTTTGTTGGACCGCCCTAGCCACGGTAAATACTTACTGGAGGGCAGAGATTCATCGCGCCTGCGCGCAGGCCGCCAGGCCAAACTGCGCCGCGACCGTATTGGTTTTGTTTTCCAATTTTATAACTTGCTGCCGCGTCTCAACGTTTTAGATAACATCGCCCTGCCCCTGGCTTACCGCGGCATGACGCCGGTGCGGCGCGCTAAACGGGCCAGCGATATACTAGAACTTATCGGGCTGCGCGACCGCGAATATTTTTTGCCCAAGCACCTTT